>JAKCCC010000292.1 GCA_021838985.1 Planctomycetota bacterium | reverse complement strand
CACTTCATCCGCCAAGCGGTCGGCGCCGGCGCCGCTGGCGCACTGGTCGAACAGCCGTTGGATGCACCCACAGCCAGCGCCGTGGCGCAAGCGTCGGTAACGGTGCTGGGCTGCGCCAGTACCCTCGCGGCCTTGAACCGTCTGTCCGCCGCTTACCGCGGGGACATCTGCGCCAAGGTCATTGCCGTGGGGGGATCGAATGGCAAAACCACCACCAAGCGGATAATCGATACCCTGCTGACGCAGCGTTTCTATGGCCTGGCCAGTCCCAAAAGCTTTAACAATAACATTGGGCTGCCGCTAACGCTGCTTAGTGTGGAACCGGAACATGAATACGTGGTGTTGGAAGTGGGCACCAACGCCCCCGGCGAAGTGGCCGCTCTGGGCCAGGTGGCCCGGCCCGATATAGCGGTGATTACCGGCGTGGACCTGGAGCACCTGGAATTTTTGGGGGATCTGCCAGCGATCGCTCGCGAGGAAGCATCGCTGGCGCGTTTTGTGCGCCCCGGCGGTATGTTGATTTATGCCAACCACAGCCCGGAACTCAATACGGCCTTGCGGCTGGTGGAGGCGGCACGCTGCACGGTCCGCATCACCCCGGGGCTGGCGGATCTGCAGGCCGACCCAATCACCATTGGTCTGGAGGGCTCCCATTTTGTGGTGAACGGGCGGACGCTTTATCATGTGCCGCTGCTGGGCCGACCTAACGTGTGCAACGCCCTGTTGGCGATCGCCGTGGCCCAGCATATGGGATTAAGCCCATCGCAGATCGCGGCCGGACTGGCGGCGGTGGTCCCTGCGCCCATGCGTCTGCAGCTGCAGCGCTGGGGCCGGCGGTGGGTGCTCAACGACGCGTACAACGCCAACCCTGGTAGTATGGCGGCGGCGCTGGAGATCTTTACTGATCTGACCTTTCCAACGGCAGATGGACGGCCGGTGCGGCGGGTGGCGATCTTGGGCGATATGCTGGAGTTGGGCTTGGAAAGCGAGGCGCAGCATCGTGCCGTGGGGCGGCGGATCGCCGGGTTGGGCCTGGGCCTTTTCATTGCCGTCGGATCGGCCATGAAATACGCCGCCGAAGAAGCTGGCGCCGCGGGGGTGCCATTGCACTATTTTCCCGATACCGCCCAAGCCGCCGAGGCGTGGGCGGCGCTGCTGGGCCCGGACGACGCCATCCTGCTGAAGGCATCGCGCGCCATGGAACTGGAAACGCTGCTGGCAGCGCGGGGCGACGCATCGTGATCTACTGGCTTTACAGATTTCTGGCGACGCACCATTGGGTGGCGGGGGGCTCGCCGCTGGAAGTGGTTATCTTCCGCTCCGTGTTGGCGACGGCTTTCAGTTTTCTGCTGGTATTGCTCGCCGGGAAGCCCGTCATCCGCTGGCTGCGGCAGCAGAAGCTGGGCGATCAGCCGGAATCCAATAACACCGCGCTCAACGCTCTGAACGCTGGTAAGGCCAATACCCCCACCATGGGCGGGGTGCTGATTTGCGGGGCGATTCTGATCAATACCCTCCTGTTCGCTCAAATCGGCAATTTTTACGTCCAGATGGGCCTGGGCTGCCTGATCTACCTGTGCGCGCTCGGCGGCGTCGATGACTGGCTTAAACTCACCGCGAAACGGCGCAATCCGGGTAGTCGCGATGGCTTGTTCTGGTGGGAAAAACTGCTCTTTCAGATTGGCTTGGGCATGCTGCTGGCGTTGTTCATATATTACCATGGCACGTACGATCAGGCCCATTATCTGAATTGGCCGCTGCTGTCCCGGAACATCGTCCTGCCCACCTGGCTGTTTGCGATTATCGCCGTGCTGGTGATCGCCGGCACCAGCAACGCCGTCAATTTTACCGACGGTATGGACGGCTTGGCCGCCGGCTGCATGGCTATTGTGGCCTTCGCGTTCATGGTCCTGGCCTATGTCACCGGTGATGTCCGCTGGGCGGCGGCGCTGCATTTTAACCATATCGAATTCTCCGGCGAATTGGCGGTTTTGTGTGGCTCCACCGCCGGCGCGTGCCTGGGCTTTCTTTGGTACAACTGCAATCCCGCCCAGGTGTTCATGGGCGACACCGGCTCCCTGCCGCTGGGCGGTGTGATCGGTTACGTAGCCATCGTGATCCGCCAGGAACCGATGCTGCTCCTGGTGGGCGGCATTTTTGTGCTCGAAATATTAAGCGTCATTATCCAAACCTCCTATTACAAATTCAGTGGCGGCCGCCGCGTATTTTTGTGCAGCCCCATCCATCACCATTTTCATTTGAAAGGCTGGAGTGAGCCACAAATTGTCGTTCGCTTCTGGCTGCTTTCCGCGCTGTTCGCCGCCCTGGCCTTGGCCACGGTCAAACTGCGCTGATTTCGTATGGTCAGTAGGTCCCGTCGTGCCACTTCACTCCTGCCATTTTGTTGTCACCGGTGCTACGGGGTGGCTCGGACGCGCCACGCTTGATGTGCTGCAGTGCCAGTTGGGTGCGGAAACGGACTCCCGCCTGACGGCCATCAGCCGCACCGAAACCACCATTACTCTGATGGGCGGCCGCGCGATAAGAGGGCGGTCCTGGGAATGGCTCGACCGGTGGGCCCCCGGCGGACCCCTGGTGGTGTTTCATCACGCCTTCATCGGCAAAGGCCAGGCGAGCCAATGGCCGCTGGCGGTCTATCGCCAAGCCAATCAGAACATCCGACAGAGGCTGGAACGTTTTCTACACCGGCACCAAATCGCCGGATTATTTGTGCCGTCCTCGGGTGCGGCTTACGCCTATCTGAAACCAATGGCCTCGCCCCGTGATCCGCTGGTCATTTACGGACAGTGCAAATATGAAGACGAGCAGACTTTCAGCGAGCTGGCTGCTCGGAATGGTTGGGCGCTGGTGATGCCGCGGGTATTTAATTTAAGCGGGCCTTATATCAACAACTTGCGGCAATATGCTCTGGCTTCCATCATCCGGCATTGCCTGCGCCGCGAAGATGTTGTCCTAACCGCGGATCATCCAGTATGGCGGTCCTATTATCCCGCCGCCAATTTGATCCATCTGGCACTTAAGCTGCTCGCCGGTGAATCCACCGCGCTGCCCACGGGTGGCAACCCAGGCGCAAAGGCCGCCGCCGCGGTGGCTGAACCGCGGCACGAAGTCCCGAAGCACCTTTTTGATACCGTCGGATCCGAGGTGGTGGAAATCAGCCAGTTGGCCCGGCGCTGCGTGCAACTGCTGGCCAACGGAGCGCTGGCGGTGCGCCGACCGCCCCTGAAAAATAGGCCGAAGGATTACTATGTCGGCGCCCCGAGGGCCTTGCGGGCGCTGGAGCAACGCTGGGGGCTGGAGCCTGTGAACCTTGATCAACAGATTTTAGACACGGCCGAATATCTGAAAACGATCTGAAGAAAAATGCCCGCCGCGCCAACGCGTGCCTCACCTGCGGCGCCAAAGCGACAGCCATCGACCCCGCTCCAGACGGCGAAACCGCCGATGCACCGTGGCGAACGCCGGCTGATTCCACAAATCCAGCTGGCCGTAGTCGTTCCAGGTAATCACGTAGTCTGAACGCAGCGCCTGCTGTCGTACGCGTTGCATTTCGCGACGGGTGGGAATCCCTGGTTCTGGAAACCAGCTGGAGGGCATCGTCATATTCCGCCACAGCCACGGCACATAGCCGTTAGACAAGACCAGCGTCCGCCGGCCCCTTGTGCGAGCACCCACTTGCCGCCATTGGGCCAGCTGGCTTGGATAAGCCCATAGTTCTCCGGTTTGTCGCGTGCGGACCTTCCATCGCCAACCGCTGATGGCTATTTCCAAGTGCTTCACCTGGCTGAACAAGGCCAGCAGGCAGAGGATTACCGCCAGAGTTTCCATCACGCGCCGCGTGCGCCAGCGGCCGCGCCCCCAGATTTTAGAAAACCTGGGCGCCGACCACGCGGCGTGGAACGCCTGGTTGGACCACCGCGGCGCCGCCAGCCAGGCGGCGGTGAATAAAACTGGCAGATAGGAATAATATTCCCACGAACGGCTCCAACCATAGAAACCGACCACGAACGCCATCTGCATGAGCGCGATGGAAAGGAGCGTTTGCTTGCGCCGAGGCGGGAGCGGCAATTTC
>JAKCCC010000002.1 GCA_021838985.1 Planctomycetota bacterium | reverse complement strand
GCAACGTCTACTTTTACTTGGCGCTGGGTGAGAGCTTCCAGGGCCTCGCGCAGTTTGTCGACTTCCGCCCCCTTTGGCCCGATCACCACTCCCGGCCGCGCCGTATGAATGATGATCTTCAATTCCTCGCGGGTGCGTTCAATTTCCGTACGGGCCGCGGCGGCATAAGGAGGGCGCCGATTGAGGCGCTGGTCAATAAAATCACGTATCTTTTGATCCTCCACCAGCAGTTCGCCGAAAAGTTTTTTCGGAGCGAACCACCGGCTGGACCAGCCTTGCGTGATCCCCGTGCGAAAACCGATGGGATTAGTCTTTTGACCCATTACCGAACCTCTATTGGCCAAAGCACCCCGTGCTACCCCGGTGGCTGGCCGGCATCCAACGGCACACCACCGCCTGATCATGCCGCCGCCCGGGACTAAGGCGATTCGCCAGGCCGAACGGTGCTGGCCGACGGCGGCGACGCTTCCTGGGGCGCTGCGGCCAGTGACGCCTGGCTGGCCGGCGGCGCGGCCGGACGCCGGCGCACTTTCCGCCGCGGCTTGAGCCGCTCGGCGCCTTCATCCACCTCCACGGTGATGTGGCATGTGCGTTTTAAAATGCGGTAACTTTTACCCCGGTCCTTCGGCGCAAAACGCTTAACCGTCGGACCCGCGTTGCAAAAACACCGGCACACATAGAGATCTTCGACCTCCGCTTCGGCTTCGTCCGCATTCGCCACCGCGCTACGCAGCGTCTTGGCGAGCATAGTCGCGGCGCGCTGCTTGGAGAACGTCAGCAGATCCAGCGCTTCACCGACGGGCTTGCCGCGGATCAGCTCCGCCAGCAACTGGGCCTTGCGGGGCGTCGTCCGCGCAAATCGCCATGTCGAAATGTACGCCATATTCAACCTCGTATCCGACGCGCCCATCGGCCGCCGGACTGTTCCACGTTCGCGGCCCCCGGTAGCCGGCATACCAGCCGGTGGGGCTAACCACGGTTACGTCTTCGGTTCTTCTTCCTTCTTTACCGTGGAATGCCCGCGAAACACACGCGTCGGGGCAAACTCGCCCAGTTTATGGCCGACCATATCTTCGCTGATAAAAACCCGCACATGGGTCTTACCGTTATGAACCAAAAAGGTGTGGCCGACAAAGTCCGGGATGACCGTACTAGCCCGGGACCAGGTTTTCACCGGCTCTTTGGCCCGACGTTCATTAAGCCGATTCACCTTCTCCAACAGGTGATAGGCTACAAACGGACCTTTTTTCGTGCTGCGACTCATCGTATTTGCCTCTGTCTTTCCCCGGCCTGGTCGGGGAAATAATTTATCTTCTCCGCAGAACCGATTCACCATAGCGCACGGTCATGCGCCGCCGGAGGATCTTACCGGATGAATTCTTGCGTGGGTTGCGGGTCTTGCCACCCTTGGCGGGAACGCCCCATTTACTCACTGGATGCCGCCCCCCGCCGGAACGGCCTTCGCCGCCGCCTAACGGATGGCTGACCGGGTTCTGCGCCACGCCGCGCACGGTGGGCCGAATGCCGCGATGTCGCGTACGCCCCGCCTTGCCCCAGCGGATATTCGCCCAATCCATATTGCCAATCTGGCCGATGGTGGCCCGGCACTTCCAATGAATCTGCCGGATTTCTCCGGAGGGCAACTGCACGGTGGCCAGCCCGGCATCCTTGCCGATCAATCGCGCCACTCCGCCGGCGCTGCGCACGATTTTACCACCCTGGCCTGGAGCGGATTCAATGTTATGGATTTCCAGTCCCACGGGAATCATTTCCAGCGGCATCGCGTTGCCTGGTGATTTTTCGATGTCGGGATGCGTGCCGCTTTCCACCGTGGCGCCGACGCGCAGATTCTGCGGAGCCAGAATGTAGCGCTTCTCGCCGTCCTCATACTCCAGCAAAGCGATAAACGCGGAGCGGTTGGGATCGTATTCCAGCGCGACGATCTTGGCCTTAATACCGTCTTTATTCCGTTTGAAATCGATCTGCCGATATAATTGTTTATTGCCGCCGCCGATATGCCGGCAAGTGATCCAGCCGCGGTGGTTGCGTCCGCCCGTCTTGTGCTTCGGCTCAGTTAATGATTTTTCCGGCTCCCAGCGGGTCAGTTCGCTGTAAGCGTTCACGGAGCTGAACCGCCGCCCGGCGGAAGTCGGTTGGTATTGTCTAATCGGCATGATGCACTCGCTTACCCCGGCGCGCCGGGGTCGGGCTTTTTACCGCCGGGCAGAGGTGGCTCCGCTGGCGGCGCCCGGTCCTCAATAAATATCCAACTTGTGGTCCGGATGTACCTGAACCACCGCTTTTTTCCATGCCGGCGTCGTCCTGTAGCCATGTTTGGACCGCCGGCTTCTTCCTGGCACCACGCTGGTGCGCACTTCAGACACTTTTACGTGATAAATCTCTTCAATGGCCTGCCGGATGCTGATCTTATCAGCCCGGCGGTCTACTTGAAAGCTATAGGCATTGCGGTGGGTGCCCAGAAAAACGCTCTTTTCAGACAGCAGCGGCCGCTTGATAATGTCCGTCAGTTCCAGCTTCATCACTTCAGTTCCACTTGGCTATCGCCAATTGCAAATTTCAAATTTCAAATCTCAAATCTGAAATTTCAGATTTCCAATTTCAAACTCATCCTGGCCCCGCCGGTGGCGCCGCATCGGTGGCCGCAGGGAGCGGCGGAGGCGGCGGGGGCGGCGCACCGCCGGCCGCAGGGGGATCCTGGGACAGCGGAGCCAGTCGGCCGCCGGCCGCAGGGTTAAGCACGCGGCCCAGCGCGGTTTTCGTCATCAGCAGGGTGCGGCAAGCCAAGATATCGTAAGCATTCATTTCCGCGGCGGGTTTGAGGGTTGCGCCGGCCAGGTTGCGGGCGGACAACCACAGGTTGCGATCCCAGCCGTCGGTGGCGATCAGCACGGAGCGATCAATGTGCAGGGCCTTGAGCAGGTTGGCGATGGGTTTGGTTTTAGGGGTGGCGACCGAAAGGCTGTCGAGGATTTTTAAGCGGTTGGACTTGATCTTACAGAGGATGGCGTTGTTGCGGGCGAGGCGGCGTTGGCGGACGGGCATGAGCTGGCGAAAGTCCCGGGGCCGCTTCGCGAACGCCATGCCGCCGCCCTTCATAATGTTCGTGCGCAAATTGCCGCGGCGCGCATTACCGGTCTTCTTCTGGGCATACAGCTTGCGCGTTGAGCCGGCCACGTCGCCGCGGCCACGTGTGGCTACCGTTCCCTGGCGGCGATTGGCCTGGAACATAACCACCGCTTGTTTAAGCAGGCGCGGCCGCACTTGACCGCCAAGTTTCGCCTCGTCCACGGTCATCTTGGCCACTTCCTGGCCAGTTTGGTTGTATACCGGCAATTCAATCATTACACAAAGCTCTCAGCTTTCCGCTATCCGCCGTCAGCTATCAGTATTCCGCAGCGCGGGCCTTAACCGTCGCGCGTCCGATCGCGGCAACCGTAAAACCTATCCCCTGACACCCAAACCCCTAACGCGGCAATCTAACTCTTCGTCTTTGCCTTCCGCACGAACACCAACCCGCCGTTGGCTCCAGGTACCGTACCTTTAATAAGCAACAGATGCTTTTCCTTATCCACGCCTATCAAGGCCAGATTACGGGTGGTAATGCGATCCACGCCCATGTGCCCGGCCATCTTCTTGCCCTTTTTGATCGCCCGCCCATGGCCGCGGGTTCCCTGGCCGCCACCGATACTGCCCGGTGAACGGTGCTTGCGCTCCGTGCCGTGTGACGCCGGCTGACCACCAAAGTGCCACCGTTTCATGGCCCCCTGGAAGCCCTTGCCTTTACTCGTGCCCATCACGTCCACCCATTTGATGGCGGCAAAGCAGGACACATCCACGGTCGCCCCGGGGGCAATCCGCGGCTTAACCGCAAGTCGCACTTCCCGGAAGAACCGTTTCGGCGCCGCCAGCCCCGCTTTTTTGCAGTGGCCGACGATGGGCTTGGTGCTGCGGCGTTCCTTAACGTCTTCAAAACCAAGCTGCACGGCGTTGTAGCCGTCCTTGCCGTCCTCTGTTTTTACCTGCGTGACGGTGCACGGTCCCGCCTGCACCACGGTCACGGGGATGGCGGCGCCGGCTTCGTCATAGACCCGCGTCATGCCCACCTTGCGGCCCAGGAGAGCCGCCAATGGAAGTTCCGCCGGCGCGGACAGCGTGCTTGTGGCGTTGTCGCTCATGGAAAGTCCTCGGCCGTCGCAAGGCCTCCTTGGGAACCCGTTATCCGCGAGCGTATAGCGGTGTCAGGTTCTCCCGGATATCCCGTCCGGCCGCCCGCGCTGGGGCATGAAACCGGCTTAACATCGGCGAACTTGGTGGTTGGGGCCGCAGTCCCAAGCTTCCGGGGCCGTTTTATCCCACGGCGGCTTTCAAAAGCGTTCGGCGCTTCGGAACCCACCAGTCCACCCGAGATCACACAGGTGGCGCCCTATCAACGGATACTTAATTGCCAGTGCACCCTGCGGCCTTTATCCGCCGCGAAAACCCTTTACTGCCCACTAAATTCCAAATCTCAAATCTCAAATCTCAAATTTCAAATCTCGAATCCGCCTACGCCTTAATCTTCACAAACACACCCGCGGGAACCACCAGACGATTGAGCGCCTCCACCGTTCGCGAGGTCGGCTCGAAAATGTCGATGATCCGCTTATGCGTGCGGATTTCATACTGTTCCCGGCTCTTCTTGTCAATGTGCGGCGAGCGGAGCACGGTGTATTTCTCGATCCGCGTTGGAATCGGTATCGGCCCCAGCACCCGGGCGCTGGTGCGTTTTGCGTGATCGACAATTTCCTTCGCCGAGGCGTCCAGCGCCCGATGGTCATACGCTTCCATTCGGATGCGGATCTTTTCGTGTTGATGCGGAGCCGTCACCATAACTACTCTATTTCCCTTTCAGCCGCCTTACCTCCGTCATTCCGGCCGGCGGGCAAAACTGCTTAGTATACCGGCCAGAGCGTTCCTGTCAAACCCGTCTAAATTCCAGTTTCATCCGCACTACCCCTGCGCATCCCCGCCCCTATCCCCTAATGCGTAAAACCACTATCGCCGTCGCCGCAACGGCTAACCACCGGCGTGCAGGCCGCCGGGCTAACCTATCCCCTAATGCGTACAACCACTATCGCCGCAATGCTCAGAATGCCGAACACCACGCCCACCACGCCGTTGATGGTCATGAAAGCCAGGTTTACCCGCGAAATATCCCGCGGCGTTACCAGTGACTGCTCGATGCCCAGCAGCCCTATGACGATCACCCAACCCGCCCAGTACCACGGCCCCAGCACCGCGCCCCCGTCGAGACCCAAACCAAATGCCAGCAGACCCAGAACCGCCAGCACATGGCAGACACGAGACACCCAGAGCGAACCCGAAACCCCAACCGCCGCCGGAATGGAATATAGCTTTTCGCGTCGATCCACCTGCCAATCCTGCAGCGCATAAAGAATATCGAACCCCGCCGTCCAGAACAGAACGGCCGCGGCCAGGCATAGCACCTGCGCCGTCAGCATCGGCCCCCGCGGCGGCGCGATGGCTATCCACGCGCTGATCGGCGCCAATCCCAGCGACGCGCCGAGAATAAAATGACACAGCCAGGTGAACCGTTTGGTAAAACTGTATAGCGCAATCCACCCCAGCGCCGGCAGAGACAACAGCACCGGATACGGGTTGGCGAACAGACGGTCGAACCACCACGTGGAAAGGATGAATAATCCTCCGCTGAGCAGCAACGCCCCCGCCATGAAGGCAACCGAAATTTCGCCGGTGACGCTCGGCCTGCGCTGCGTGCGCGGATTGCGCTGATCCAGCTGGCGATCTGCCAGACGATTGAAGGTCATGGCAAACGTACGGGCGAAAACCATACACAGCAAAATCAAGCCCAACCGTAACCAGCCCGGCCAAATCAAGCCAATCCGATGGGCCGCCAGGAAGGTGGCGATCAGGGCAAACGGAAGGGCGAACACGGAATGGGAAAATTTAATCAGTTCCAGAAAGCGGACGATGCGCCACCACGCCGCGGCGACGGCGCCGCCGCCAGTGCCGACCGGTAGCTGGCTGGTGGATGCACGGCCCGCGACCAACCACCTGCCATCGCCGGCATGGCGCCGCCGAGCCGCAACCCAACAACCACGGATAGGACGGATGAACACGGATCTTCCTAATCACTCCCGACGGCTATCGGGAAAGCGAAACCCTCGCCGCAGCGCCTGACCATACCGGTTGTCGGTGCCCACAGTGGGAACCATGAGGCCGCCTTCACCCAAAGCGTTCCAGGCTTCGATCAGCTGGTTATTTCAGCAAGCCCGTTCGTACGACGCCCAGATCCTTGATCTATATTACTCTTAAAGTCGCGCCGGAGGCCAGTGCCATTCCCAGGGAAATAGTTCCGGGATAAACCGATGGCGGTTGATGTCGCCCCGCCAGCCACGTCCCGGCAAAGCTCGCACGACAGAGACTCCCGCCCCTTCATTTCCTGAACGCCGGGCAGGCAGGTTATGCAGCAGGCTTGCCATTCCGCCGGAGGCTGCGCTATAATATCTGTTTTGAAAGATCGCTCCTGTTTGTTCCCACTTCCCCGCGCCGCGGGGAGGCGGGATGAGGAGACCGGAAAAAGGTGAAGTTACTCGTCGATATTGTCTAAGCCCATGCCGCGGCCGAAGTTCGACCCAGGCATGGGTGGAACATCGGCATGGTGCGGCAGGGTGTGACTGTTCAAGCTATGCCCGCGGGACACGCCCCGGCGCCGGCTCTTGCAAGGCCGGCTGTTGAGGCGACGCTTCCGGCGGGTTTTCTGTTTATAGAGGCAAGGTATCTATTATGCCCCGTGATTTAACCAAGTTTCGGAACATCGGCATCGCGGCCCATATTGACGCCGGCAAAACCACCGTTTCCGAACGCATCCTGTACTACACCGGCAAGACCCACAAGATTGGCGAGGTTCATGAAGGAACGGCCGTCATGGACCACCTGCCCGAAGAACAAGAACGCGGCATTACCATCACCGCCGCGGCCACCACGTGTCCGTGGCGCGTCGACGGCCAGCCGGAGGGCGAGGAATTTATCATCAACCTGATCGACACCCCCGGGCACGTGGATTTTACCGTGGAGGTGGAACGCTCCCTGCGTGTGCTGGACGGGGCGGTGGCGGTCTTCGACGGGCGCGAGGGCGTGGAGGCGCAGTCGGAAACGGTCTGGCGGCAAGCCAGCAAGTACAACGTGCCACGGCTCTGCTTTGTTAACAAGATGGATAAGATCGGGGCCGACTTTGATTTCTGTGTACGAACGATACGCGAGCGCCTGGGGGCGCATCCCGTGCCCATCCAGATTCCCATCGGCGCGGCGGAGTCGTTCAGCGCGGTCATCGACCTGCTGACAATGAAAGGCCGGCGCTGGGACGAGGAAAGCATGGGCGCCAACTGGACCGAGATACCGGTCCCACCGGAATATGTGGCCCGGGCGGATCAGGCGCGGGCCTACATGATTGAAAAGGCCGCGGAGTGCGATGATCATCTCATGGAGAAATATCTGCACGATGAGCCGATCACCGACGAGGAAATCAAAGCGGCGCTGCGGCGTGGAACCATCGCCGGACAGATCCACCCCGTCTTGTGCGGCTCGGCCCTGAAGTACAAAGGCGTGCAGCTTCTGCTTAACGCCGTGGTCTATTACCTGCCCAGCCCTCTGGACAAACCGCCGGTGGTAGGCCTTGATCCACGCGATTCCAGCCGGTCGATCACCCGCAAGCCCGACAGCCGTGAGCCGTTCTGCGGCATCGTGTTCAAGATTGTCAGCGACCAGCACGGCGATTTAACCTACCTGCGTGTCTATTCGGGCCGGCTGCGGGCGGGAGAGCGCATCATTAACAGCACCCGCGACAAAAAGGAAATCGCCTCCCGCATCTGGGAAATGCACGCCGCCGACCGTATCCACCGCGACGAGGCCGAGGCGGGTGACATCGTGGGCATTGTCGGCTTCAAATACGGGTTAACCGGCGACACGGTCTGCGACCCCGACCATCCCATCATCCTGGAGAAAATGGAATTTCCCGAACCGGTCATCAGCATGTCGATTGAGCCGAAAAGCGCCAACGACAAAAATAAGCTCGGCGAGGCGCTCACCGTGCTGCGCCGCGAGGATCCGACCTTCCGCAGCAATTTTGATCCGGAAACGGGCCAGACCATCATCCACGGCATGGGCGAGCTGCATTTGGAAATCATTTCCCACAAGCTCCAACGCGATATGAAAGTGGACGTGACGGTGGGCAAACCGAAAGTGGCCTATAAGGAAACCATCACCCGCCTCGCCGAGGCCCAGGGCAAGCATATCAAGCAAACCGGCGGACGCGGCCAATACGGGGACTGCTGGATCAAGGTGGAACCATATCAACCGGTAGAGGGCGATGAATCCAAAAATACGCTCTGGTTTGTCAATGAAATCAAGGGTGGGGCCATCCCCCGGGAATATATTCCTTCGGTGGAATACGGCGTGCGGCAGGCGGCCCAATCGGGCGTGCTGGGCGGCTTTCCAGTGCTGAATCTGAAAGTGACACTTTTTGATGGCAGCTATCACGAAGTCGATTCCTCGCAAATCGCCTTCGAGCAGGCCGGGATTCTGGCTCTGCAGGCCGCCCTGAAAAAGGCCGGCCCGGTGCTGCTCGAGCCGATCATGAAGTTGCAGGTCACCACGCCGGTGGAATTCGCCGGCCCGGTGCAGGGCGATATCAGCAGCCGCCGGGCCGTTATTCAAAACACGGAAACCCGCGGCAACACTCAGGTGATTGATGCGACCGTGCCACTGGCGAGCATGTTCGGCTATGCGACCATTCTGCGCTCGCTGACCCAGGGGCGGGCCAGTTACACCATGGAGCCGCACAGCTACGCGCAGGTGCCCAACCAGGTCAAAGAAGGCGTGCTGGCGGCGCTGAAATAAGCCCCCTGCCGCCGCGTGGGGCGCTTCCGGATTTCCTCGTCCCGCCATGCCGACGGCTTGGCGATTTCGCGTTCTCCCTACCGGCGCTGGCGCATCCTATGCGGGCCGTCGCGAATGCCGGAAACGGTCTATGGCTTCGGCTTGCCGGGCCACCCCATCCATTGCATCCTGGTAACGCCGCAAAAGCGCGTCCTGGTCGGGACGGACCTGGGTCTGGCCGGGAGCACCGATGATCGCCGGACGTTCCGCTACGAACGCGGAAGCGATGACGCCGCCAACGTGCAGGGCCTCTGGCGCCCGCCGCGGTATTTCCGGCCGCCGGCTGAACCCAATCGGGGAGTCGCTACGGCGACAAAAGAAGGGGTACGTGCAAGCCGCGGATCAAGGTTGGCCCGCAGGTGGAAGAGAATCCTGATAGATCGGGACAGTCGCTGCAGGAGCACCCTGCCGACGACCCGAGGCGCGCAGGGCTGAAGTGGATCGATCTGATGCGGCGTGAGATCAGCCATGAACTGGCGGAGTGAGTGACACCGATCTCCGTAGGCGACCCGCCCCGGCGAGCTGGCAAGCGGGGGGGGGCAGACGATTGCTGCTCCAGCCGCATGGTTACGTCAAACGCAAGGCGCGGAAGGTCAAGGCGATGGGGCCGCGTCACCCGGATCGCAACGCGTCATTCGAGAACATCGCCCAATGGAAGAACGAGTATCGTATGGCCAGCGAGCCGGCGCTGAGTATAGAGGCGAAGAAGAAGGAACTTCCAGGCCGCTTCTACCGCGACGGTAAACCGTACACGCAGCAGCCGGTTGAGGTGTTCGACCAAGATCTCGCCAGGTCGGTCGGCGGCGTGGTGTTCCACACGGTGCCGGTCGCCAGATCGTTAATGGAAAAACCCCAGACCCGTCCCGCCTGAGCAGTATGCGGGACGGGTCACGGGGGACGTGAACGACAAGACCTATGCCACCGACGGCAAGTGCCACCACGGCTTTAGGAAGACCATGAAGATTCTCTTCGACGAGTTCCTCCCAAAATGGAACCACAGAGCTGTCCCAGCGTCCACCTGAAGCGGCGGGTTATTCCAGCCCCGTTGCTGAGTGCCACTCCGCGAGCTTGACAGCCTCCCCCAGGGGGGGTGACAATTCTATTGAAACGTTAACCCCTGACACCTCTATAGGAAACACTACACTTGGTTGCACCCCATTTGACTGCCACCGGCCTTTCGGGCATGATTGCTCTATGGATACCCATCAGAAAATCCTTGCTGACGGCGTCACCTTTGACGACGTCTTGCTGATTCCGCAACGCAGCGATTTTGTTCCCGCGGAGGCGGACGTGCGCACGCGGCTGACGCGCCGGGTGGAATTAAATCTGCCCCTGCTGTCGGCGCCCATGGATACGGTCACGGAAGCCGCTCTGGCCATCGCCCTGGCTCAGGAGGGGGGGCTGGGGTGCATCCACAAAAATATGCCCATCGAAGTGCAATGCCGTGAGGTGGAGAAGGTTAAACGGTCCGCCAACGGCATTATCACCGATCCGGTTACGCTACCTCCCGATGCCACCGTGGGCCGCGCCCGTCAGATCATGAAAGAGCAGAACATCAGCGGCATCCCGATTGTCACCGATAGCACGCACACCCTGGCGGGAATCATCACCCGCCGCGATATGAAGTTTCACGAGGGTGACGACCATCGCCCCGTGCGCGAGTTGATGACCAAGACCAATCTGGTGACGGCGCCGCCGGACACCGCGCTGGACCAGGCGGAGATCCTGCTAAATCAAGCCCGAGTCGAAAAACTGTTGCTGGTTGATGCGGCCTGCCGCCTGAAAGGCTTAATCACGATGCGCGACATCGAAAAGACGCATCAATTTCCCAACGCGTGCAAAGATAGCCGCGGGCGCCTGCGCGTGGGGGCCGCGGTGGGGGTCAAGCAGTATGAGCGGGTCGAAGCGCTGCTGGAGAAAGGGGTGGATATCCTGGTGGTGGATACGGCCCACGGTCACTCCACGAATGTGCTGGAAACCATCGCCTGGATCAAGGCACATCACGATATTGACTTGATTGCGGGTAACATCGCCACGGCCGAAGCAGCGCAGGAACTCATCGCCGCCGGAGCCGATGCACTCAAGGTGGGCATCGGCCCAGGCAGCATCTGCACCACCCGGGTCATTTCCGGAGTGGGTATGCCGCAGATCACCGCCGTTATGAATGTCGCGGCGGTGGCAGCGCCGGCCCAGGTGGCGGTCATTGCGGATGGAGGCATTCGGCATAGCGGAGACATCACCAAGGCCCTGGCCGTGGGCGCCAGCGCGGTGATGATGGGTTCGCTGTTCGCTGGGCTGGATGAAAGTCCGGGCGAACTGGTTATCCGCCGGGGCCGGCGCTTCAAGAGCTACCGCGGCATGGGCTCCCTGGGCGCTATGGTGCATGGCTCGGCGGATCGCTATGGGCAGGGCGACCAACGCGCCTCCCATAAATTGGTCCCCGAGGGGGTCGAGGGCCTGGTGCATTATCGCGGGCCGCTGGGGGATTTCGTCTATCAGATGATCGGGGGGCTGCGCGCGGGGATGGGCTACTGCGGCGCCCGCACCATTGCCGAACTGCACCGCCAGGCCCGTTTGATTAAGGTTTCCCACGCCAGCATGGTGGAAAGTCATCCCCACGATATCACCATTACGCGGGAAAGCCCGAATTATTACACGCCCGATACCTTCGGCGATGAATAGGCGCCGCTTATGATTCTGCTGATCGACAATTACGATTCCTTCACCTACAACTTGGTCCAGCGGCTCGGTGAAATCGCTCCGGCGTTGGCGGTTCAAGTGGTTCGCAACGATAAAATCAGCGTGGAGGAAATCGCGCGGCTTAAGCCGGAAAAAATAATTATTTCACCCGGTCCCTGCACGCCGCGCCAGGCGGGGATCAGCAACGAGGTGCTCATCCGGTTCGCCCCGGCCCTGCCGATTCTGGGGGTGTGCCTGGGACATCAATGTATCGGCCACGCCTTCGGCGCGGTGGTGGAACGTAATTGGCGGCTGATGCACGGCAAGACCTCGCCGATTTATCACGATCAAAAGGGCGTATTTACGGGCTTAAGCAATCCCTTTGAAGCGGCACGTTATCACAGCCTGGTCATCCGTCCGGGCACGCTGCCGGCTGATTTCATCGTGGCCGCGTGGACACAGGAAAAGGAAATCATGGGGGTGCGGCATAAAGTTTGGCCGCTCCACGGCGTGCAATTCCATCCGGAAAGCTTTCTGACGCCCGCCGGCTATCAACTCCTCGAAAATTTCCTGAAACTGTAAACGACGGGGTACGCCGTGGCGCCTTCAAGCAATGAAATATCCACGCTTGGTCTTTATGGTCCGGAGGTCGCCGTGGGCGACTATATTCCGTTTGGCCTGTCATGAAACATTGACTTTACGCGGCTGTTAATGGGATATCTGATACGGTATTATGGCCGGAAAATCAGCATTTTTCGCATTTTTCGCTCCCTATAATGTGGTGTCAGAAGCTGCGTTGAGTAGCAATGAAAAGGTGGCAGGTCGGGAGACTCGCACCACAAGAAGGTATCGTCAGAGGCCGCGTTGAGTATAAACTGCAGCGCTGGGCAGGGGTCTGCCAACCGCTGGAACCTGTGCGTGCTTCCCGGCAGGTTTGAAAACCTGCACCCCATAGCCGTAACCATATCACGCCCGCGTTTAACCCGGGCGTCGCACGAGTTGCAACCGCCGCCTAAGGGCGCGCTTCGGTGCGGTGAAGGCGGCCGGGGCGGGCAGAGCGGCCAAAACCTCCACGATGCGCTGGGCCGCGTCGGGATGCGCCAAGGCCAGCGTATTTTGCCGCATGGCGCTTAAGCGCTGTGGTTCATCCATCAGACGCTCCAGCTTCCAGGCCAGCGCGGGCACATTGTTGCAGCGGATCGCCACGCCCGCCTCCAACAAATGGTCGCTGTTGCGTTCCTCCTGTCCGGGGATGGGATTGACGATGCACAGGGGAAGCTGGCGGGCCAGGGCCTCGCTGATGGTCAGGCCGCCAGGTTTGCTGATCAGCAAATCCGCGGCGGCCATGTATTCATCCATCAGCGTAGTGTAGCCGACGGGAACCATGCGCACGAGCCTCTGGCCATTATGGCGGTCCACGATTTGATCCAATTTCAATTTCAGCGCTTCGCCCTGGCCGGCGACCACCACCAGCTGCGCGGGCCGCCGCAGGCGATAGAGTTCTTCAATCAGCGTTTCCACGGGGCCAACCCCATAGCCCCCGGCCATGACCAGAATGGTAAACAGCGCGCCGTCCAGCCCCAGGCGGCGCCGGGCCGCCGCGGCGGTTTTCGGTTCCTGAAAGGCCGGGTCCACGGGGATACCGGAAACGGTAATGGCCGCGGCGTCGATGCCTAACCGCGCCATATGGATGCGGGTTTCCTCCAGGGCCACAAAATAGTGCTGATACGAGCGCACCAGCCACATGGCGTGACAATCGAAATCCGTCACCGCGATCGCCGGTTTCACCGGCCAGCGGCCGTTTTCATACAGCCACGCCATCAGCGCCGCCGGTGTAAAATGGGTGCAGATGATAAGGTCGGGTTGGAAAGCCGCGGCGGCTTTTAAAAAGGGGCCGGCATTGAATTTATCGAAGGCCAGCCGCATCTTCTCCCTCCGCCACGGAGTATCGAACGCATCATACAGCCAGCCGAGCATTTTCGGCGCCTTGTTGATTAAATCCAGATAGACTTGGTGATACATGTGCCGAAAAAAGCGACTGGTATATTTGAGCATGTCCCAGTGTTGGACCTGGCCGATCCGGGGGTGCAACTGGCAGACCTTCAGCAGGGCGTCGGCGGCCCGCACGTGGCCGGCACCAGCCGAGGCGGAAAGGATGAGCACTTTTTTCGCCGGGCCAGTCGTGGCGGGGATTTTCGGTTTGGTTGGTTCGATCGTTAATGGCTCCGTGCCGCCGAAAGGCGCTGTAGCGACAACTGGCAAGACCCGTGCCCCATGGCTGGCGGCGTCGGACGAGGGCGGCCCCATTTTTATCCTCCACGTTGAAAAAGTAAAAAACGAAGGGCCACCACGCTCCGGCCGCCCTTTCGTATAATTTTACTTTTTGCCCTGGGCTTTCCACTTCCAAGCCGTTTTTGGTTGTGTCCTTGCGGCCGCGCTGTGCTTGGCCCAGCTCGACGATGTAAAATTCGGCAAAAGCCTGTGAAAGCCCAGACGCTGGTTTCCCATTATATCGCACGCGGAAATTCGTCACGAGTCGGCGAGGGAAAATATCAGGCTTCCCTTTCTTATAGCCCGGCGGTCGCTGTGGGCGACTAAACCGCAGCGACGGGTGCGGTACCTCCAGGCCGGTATGCCCCGCGGGGTTATACGCCGGGGGCGGGTAGTGCACTTTAACTTTTAGTGTAGTGCTCTGTCACCGGAAGATGTCAGGATGAAGGGGTAGCCCGAATGTAGAGGCTGTATTTACGTTGCTGAGCAAGGAGGCTCATATGCAAAAGAGATATATCGTGCGGTTGTCGGATGAGGAACGTGGCGAGTTGTCCGTGGTGGTTCGCAAGTCCAAGGGAACAAGCCCAAAGGTCCGGCGTGTCCAGATGCTTCTCCAAGCCGATACGGATGGGCCTGGTGGGGCGGATCGGCGAATCGCCGAGGCTTTCGGCTGTCGTACCAAGACCGGGGAGAATGTCCGCAACATATGGTAGAGCGCAGTTTCAAGTCGCCGAAGAAGGCGGCTCGACAAGGCGAGGTGGTGGAATTGGGGATCGTGGAATCGATCAGCCATGAGACGGTGCGGTAGACGCTAAAAAAACGGTGTGACGAATCGAAAGATCGGATATGGGGTCATTCCCCGGGAGGCCGATGCGGGGATTATCGCCGGTATGGAGGAAGTACTCACCACCTACGCACAACCATCTGATGCGGCCAAGCCGGTCGGTCGCCATAGCGACTCCTCGATATGTAGGGATGAGCAGCCAGGGCAACCGATGAACTCAGTTCTCTCACCCGGCAATGCCTGGCCGGCAGGCGCTTCGGCGACATCGAGACATTGCACCACGAAACAGCCGCGTGGTCGTCCGATGTCAGCGCGCAACAAAAAGCAGTCCAATGGCACATGCAGATAGCAGACGCCCACACAGAATGAACCAGCGTCTATTCTAAAATCATGACGTGGCGGAGCAGTAGCGATATCCGCCAGATTCCAACCACCCCGGGCATCCTGTGGCGCAGCCTTTTCCAACCCTGCGGCGACGGCGTGATCCAGTCCTTCCGTACAACGGGCCTGGGCCGCGCGCCGGAACGCCTTGATTGTGGACCACATCTTCTCGATCGGATTCAGATCCGGCGAATACGGCGGCCGTAGCCACAGCTGACATCCAGCCGCCGCGATCCCCAGCGGCGCGGTGGGGCCGGAGGGTCACCAGGCCGCGATCATCGGCGTCGTTTCCCAATGCCCCCCAGGCGCCGCATCATGCAGACGCGCCCCACCTCGGCAGCGGCCGCGCAGACGCGTCAGGTTCGTTTTGCCCCCGCTTTCATCAATGAAGACTCAACGGGCAGGCTCGATTCGCGCCCGCTGGGCGAGCCATGGTCGGCGTGGTTGTTGGCTGTCGGGATGATCCTGCTCCGAGGCCCGGAGGGTCTTTTTTTACGCCGCTAGCCCAGCCGGTGAAGGGTCTTGCCGATCGCCGCCAGGAGGCAGGGCACGCCGGTGCGATCACGTAGTCCCGCCAGCGTCACATCGGGTTGAGCGGTGAGCAACGTTTCCAACCGTTGGCGCAACGGGCCTACGCAGAACGGCTTGCGGCCACACCGGCCCGTCAAGGGGGGCCTAGTGGCCTGGTTCACGGCGACGTTGCAGCAACCGGCGTATCCACGCCGTCGATGCGTCACACCGCTTAGGCGAATCGCGATCCGCGATTCCAGCCCCGCGTCGCAAGCCGCCACGATACGATCCCGCACATCCATCGGGTAGGCCTTCCTGCCTACTCTATCGGTATTCGCGACACTAAAAAGTTAAGCGGGTCTAACACGCCTGCGGCGGGGTCGGCGCGCCCGCGAGGCGCCGGAAAAAGCGGGGCGCCAGCAGCGTCCGCAGGCGCCGGCCGAGTGCGGCGGGTCGCAGGCGGTTTTGAATCTGCCGCAGCTGCGGATCATTCGGGGCGATATCGAGCGCTTCCCGTAACCAGTAGCGGGCCCGCGCCAGATCCCCCTTGCGCAGATAAGCCACAGCCAAATTGGACATGGCCGGCATATGCTTGGGTTGGATCGCCAAGGTCATCCGGCAGTTGGCGATGCCTTCATCCAGACGCCCGCCCAGTAGGAGGATTACCGCGAGACTGTGGCGGGCCTCGGCGTGGTGCGAATTCGCCTGCAGCAGCCGGCGCAGCGCCACCTGCGCTGCATCCATCTGGTGCAGATCCATGAAAAGGTGCCCCAGGCCCAGCAGCGTGGCGTCGTCCAGCGCCGGCTGGGCCAATTCGCAGTTAGCGTGGTATAGCGCTGCGGCGTGCTTCTTAAGGCGATGCTGTATGCGGGCGATATGCCAATGGGCTCCGCCGAACTGACGGTCCTGCGCCAGCACGAACTGGAAGCGCTCCAGGGCGGCGGGTAGATCATCTTCGCCCTCGGCCAAGATACCCAACTGATAGTGCGCCGTAGTCTCCCCGGGATCCAGATCGAGCACCTGGCGGAACTTCTCTGCGGCTGCGGCGCCCTGCCCCATCTCAATGAGCAACTCGCCGAGGTCCAACAGCGTGTCGATGTTGCCGGGATCACCGCGGAGTTCCTCGAGCAGATGTCGCCGGGCGTCGGGCAGCTGACCCTTCGCCCAATACACATCCGCGATCCGAGCGTGGACCTCGGGATATTCCGCTTCGCTGTCCAGCACCTGTTGCCAGCACCAGAGCGCCCGGTCGTAGGAGCCGCGCGCGAATAATGACAACCCCAGGTTGTAATAACAAACGGGACATTTTTCACGATATTGACGGGCTAGATAGAACATTTCCTCCGCCCGTTCGTGCTCCCCCAGTTCGCTGTACGCCAGAATGCGGTTGCAGTACGCCGGTTCGAACGATGCATCGAGTGCTTCGGCCCGCTCAAAGTAGCGGATGGCCTGGCGGTATTCACCCAGTCGCACCGTGTCCACACCCGCCGCGGAAAGCAGCTCCAGGTCGTCGGGATCGATCTCCAGGGCGTGCTGGTACGCGGTCAGCGCTTCTTCAAAACGCTCCATCATGTCCAGCGTCATGCCGAGGTTGTAATACCAGGCGCTGATATGCGGGTTAATCGCAATCGCGCGTTGTAATTCCGAGAGCGCTTCTTCCCACCGTCCGCCTTCGTAGAGTTCGTGGGCGTGCTCGACGCGCTGCTCCGCTTCCTGCCATTCGCTCATGCCAGCCAAGCTCCCCAAAACGACCTTTATGCTATCAAAGACGCCCGATCAATCCAAGCCGCTCCGGCGGTCCACAAGCAAAAGGGGTGCGGCCATTGTTCACGGAGGATCCCCGCCGGGGGCGTCAGGCAGCGCTGGCCTCCGGCCTACCTCATGGTATTAACGGGCGGCCATACCGCCCGGGTTGATCTGTTGCAGCAGCGCCGCCCCTGCGGAGAGGGGTCTGCGCTATAGCCCACCCGGGGCCATGAAAATTGAGAACTTGCTCCACGGGGGCGTCAACCACCGCAATTTCCAGTCGCCAGCACGAGGAACGAAAGCGATTCGACCAGGTCCTGCTCGCCCCGGGCGCGGCGAGCGTTGCCCGCCTCGTTCACGCTGTCCTACCAATCGCCGGGTTGAGGCGACACCGGGAATGCCGCCCCCGGCCCTCGCTCCGCCACGATGGGTATACTCCAATGTGCCGTCGAACCAGCGGGCAAGCCACGGCACTTCGGGCTGTGTCCACCGGGGCGGATCTTCGACCTGCTGCTGGAGGGAGCCACAAAACGCCGCCGGCGATCTAATGATTCATTCTGCGTTCCTGCTTAGGTCGACTTTTGCCGATTTCGGGGGAACCGGAGAACGTGATTGAACGGACCTGTTAAGATGGCGTGGGCTTTTTTGCACACCCGTACACAGGACGGGGGGGAAAAATTCGCCCTGCCACCGCGATTTCCGAAGGATTCGACCATTTATGCTCCCCCAAAATGGCAGAAGTCGAGCTAAAGCATGCCAGTCAAGGCAAATTTCCGTTTATTAGCGCTCTTTCACGAGCCTGCGCGGTTTGTAACCATTCACGGGTCGCGACGATCAGCGCGGCCCCCACCCGTCACGGCAGCTTAGTCGCCGTGGCGACCAGGCCGCGCTGGGCCGGAATCTGTGGATATCTTCGCATGGCGAGAAGATTTTTCCTCCCCGCCAAGATTCTGGTTGTCTGGCAGGCCATTACGTTCGCTACCCGATGACAGGCTCGCCCGATGGCCACCGCGACTCAAAAGACGGGGACCATCAATTTCGGTTGTCACTTTGCCCGGCGTCTTGAACGCTTTCGCCAATGCCACGGCCGCAGGCTTGAGTGAACCGTCAAAATCAATTACGGAAGTGTTCGCGGGGCAGGGGAAGCAATCGTGGCCCATCCAGATAATAAGCCCGCCGCATTGCGGCGTGATATCGTTGTGGGTTGAAACGCCTGGTGCCAGCGGTGCGACGTCCCTACGCGGAAGAGCCTGGCGGCCGCGAAGAAACCGTTCCTTGCAGGCGCGGGCCGCATAGGCCAGCGCCGTCGCTTGGCGCTGCTGGCTCCAGGCGACGAAAGCCTCAAGGCTCCGCGCATCGCCGCCTTCAGCCAGATACTCATCCCATTGCAGCCACCAGGCGGCGCTATGCCTCCAAAACAAATTGGTTTTATCGGCCGGCCACGCCAGTTCCCGCCCGTGGCGCCGAATAAGGGCGGCGTTGGCGGCGCCCGGCATGCCGACTTCCGACCGGAACAGGGCGTCATCGCGGCGCCAGTAGTCGAACCAGCTTTCCAGCGAACCGACATGATTCCAGGGACCATGGATATCGTGATGCAAGCCCTTGCCGAAATCTTCCTCTGTGGCCATAAAACGTGGTCCACTGGCGGAAGTGACTAAGAAGCGGCGCGTAGGATCCAATTCACGCACGAGTTTTTCCAGCAGGGCCGGCAGGGGATGGGACAGGTCCACCGGCTTGCCCGCGCCCTGTTTGCCGCCCTCGAGCGAGCCTTGCAATTCATTGCCGCCGCACCAGAGCAGCAGGCAGGGATGATGCTGGCGGCGGCGAATGTAACTGGCGGCGATGTGCCCCATTTCAGCAATGAAGGCGGCATCCTCCGGCGGCCAATTGTCCAGGCCGGAAGAAGAAAGCGGAAATTCCTGCCAGACCAGAATACCCATTTCATCGCAGAGTCGGTAAAAGCATTCCTTTTCCAATATCGCGCCGCCCCAGACGCGTAGAATATTCGTGCCCAGAGCGCGGTAGGTTTCCAGGCGCTGACGGTAATCATCTGGAGTCACATCCGCGAAGTTAGGTCGCAACGGAACCCAGTTAAAGCCCTGTAGAAAGATATCGAGGCCATTGATATTGCAAATCCATGGATCCGCGTTCGGCGGCGCCCCGGCGCATGGTTTCCAGGTGATTTGACGAAAACCTATGCGGCGATTGGCTGCATCGAGCCACCGGCCGGCATCGTCCAGAAGACGCAAACGCACCTGATACAGCGGTTGCCCGCCGTCACCTGCCATAGCACAGGCGTCCCGCCCACCGTCAGAGCGGTCCTTCGCGCATCTTGCCGCGCCGGCGCCGTTAGGTTGCCAAGGCTTGACCAGCAGCCCCCTGATTTCGTGGTGCAGCCGGGCCGCGACCGGCAGAATCTCCCGATGGATAAAGCCCTCCGCGCCGTTGACGATAATCTCCACGGTACGGGCGGCAGCGACACGCAAATCGGCGGCCAGCACGATCGCGCCTCGTGCCGCGACTGCGTCATATTCGGTGTACAGCGCCAAGGTCTCAATCGCATCGCCGTAATCGATTGAAAGGCGCATTTCATCCCAGATACCGACTTGCACCAGCCGCGGAACCCAATCCCAAATGTAATTGAAACGTGGCTTGAATTCGCGCATTTGGGACGTATAACCGATCTGGCCGAGATAGGCGGGAATATCGGTGAATACAATGGCCAACTGGTTGGGGCCGTCCCGCAATAGCGCGGTCAGGTCGAAAGCGTACGGAACATGGGCGTTGGCAAAGGTGCCAGCTTCCTGGCCATTGACCAGAATGACTCCCTGGTAATCCAGGCCGGCGCAATGAAGAATCTTGCGGCCCGATGCGCCGGCCATGCCGCCGGACGGTAGCGCTGTCGGGGCTTTCAATCGTGGTGTTTGTCGATCGGGGACTCCCGTCTCGCCCGCATTGGCAGGTCCGGCTGTCCATTCCGTCGGCAGCGTGGTTTGGAATACCCAGTGGCGATTTTCCACCCATTCGCATTGGCGGGAATTCAGCTGATCGTTCCAATCCGGCAATAGCCCGGCTTGGCGCAGAGCCTGCTGGACGGAGCCGGGAACGGCGGCGGGAATCGGCCCTACGTCCGGCTGCAACTTCAGGGTTGACTCCGCGACCACCCCGCCACGCCAATAATTCGGGTGCCAACCGGTTAACTGCCAGGACAGTTCCGATAAGTCAAAACTTTGTCGCATGTCGCACAATCGATTTCAGGGGCCAAAAAATCCACAGAGTGCACAGATTCATTCACGTAACCATTCACGGGTCGCGGCGGTCTGGCGCGGCCCCCACCCGTCGCCGCAGCTTAGTCGCCCCGGTGAAATATTTCATAGCCGTCCCGATCGTCATCGGGATAGGGGTGGAGACGGGTGCAGCCCGCGAACCGTTACGCCTTCACCGCCCACCACACGGATTTATCTCGATCCAGCATACAGCCTTGACCGGTCTTGAGCCATGGCGTTTTGTCCATTTCGGTTGTCGTTTCGTCCGAGTGGCGGACAAGAGGGGAAAAGCAAAGGAATCCGGATGTGGCAATCATTTGTGGCCACGATGGCTCCTATGGCGGGTGGGACAGGCATCTTGCCTGCCCCCATCGAGAGAAAGTGCCAAGCTCCAGCGACAGGCTGGAAGCCTGTCTCACCGCAACCTTGCCACAAATTATTGCCCCATCCAGGAATTCTAACTGATTTGGGTCGCGCGGGGCGCATTTGCGTACCTGCGCGGTGAAATAGGCGAACAGCGCTGGGCGAGTGAGGGCTGGCCGCGACGGCCATCGGGTTGACGGCGCGCCGGTTTCCGGACGTAGTCAGCATCAGAAACCCGCTGCTTTCTTGGCGTGGCGAGCTCTGGCCAGTACGGAAATGCGCCCGATCGCGCCGGACGCCTTGATATCGCCTTGGTATAATGAAAAGTAGAGAAGCCTTTTATTTATGCGGTGGCAGGACTTTATGGAACAGCGTCCCGGGGTGATGCTCGGCAAACCCGTGATCAAGGGCACGCGAATCATGGTGGAGTTGGTTCTGGAATGTCTCGAGGCGGGCTGGACCGAAGGCTAGACTCTGGCGTCTGATCCCCACCTGAAGACCGAACAACTTCGTGCCGCGCTACTCTACGCCGCCGGCGCCCTGGCCTCCGATGAAACCATCTTCCGGGCGGAAGCCGGGGCATGAAAATTCTCGCTGACGAGAATGTGGACTACGTTATGGTCGTTTTCCGTCGCCGTTAAAGCCATGATGTCGCGTGGATGGCTGAGGATGCGCCCGGCGAAGAAGATGCACAGGTTCTGGCTGTGGGCGAAGATCGTATCGTGGTGACGTTCGACCGGGACTTCGGTGCACGGATCCTCCGCCGAGGATATGCTGCGAGCGGCGTGGTGTTGTTGCGCCTGCAAGCCGGTAATCCCGACGGTATTCTGGCGCAATTCGAACGTGTCTGGCCGCGCCTTATCGTGGCCGCACCGGGACACTTTGTTGTCGCGACAAACACAAAGATCCGCGTGCACCGCCTTTCTCCAACCGAGTGACAACTGACTGCATGCGAAATTTGCGAATCCATTGTATCTTTTGCTTCTTCTGGAGTTGCCCGTGTCTCATCCCCCCCGCATCCTGGTGGCCTTGGAATGGTACGACCATGAAATGCACAGCGGTGTGGCGCAATATGCGCGCCAGGCGGGTTGGGTCCTCGATAACTGGATGGTGCACTTCGGCAGAATCCCGGCGCATTGGCGGGGCGACGGCATTATCGGCCTGGTGGTGGACCCCCACGGCGACGTGGCGCGCTTTCTGCGTCATTGGCGGCGGCCCGCGGTCGATTTGGTCCGCGAAGTGCCCGGCTTGAAAGTGCCGCGTGTCCTGGCGGACAATCAGGCTATCGGCCGGGTCGCCGCAGAGCATCTGCTCTCGTGCGGTTTGAAGCACCTGGCGTTTTGCTATCTATGGGGCAACTGGGTGGAAGGCGAAAGAATGCGCGGCTTCCAGCAGGCCGTGGAAAAAGCGGGCCGAAATTTTTACCCGCTTGACTTCACGCCCCATCCCCACCATCGGCTGCGTGCCATCGACGACGTGTTGCGAAGCTGGATGGTCCGGCAACTGAAACGCCTGCCGCAGCCACTGGGGGTGTTGGGCCAATACGATGAGGAGGCGCTGCTGGTGATGCAGGCGTGTCAGGCCGCCGGTTTGCGCATTCCAGAGGACGTGGCCGTGGTGGGCGTGGACAACGACGTGCTTAGTTGCGAATTAGGGCCGGTGCCGCTGTCCAGCGTGGACCGGCGGCGGCGCGAGCACGGCTACCAGGGGGCGGCATTGCTGGACCGGCTTATGCATGGCGAAAAGCGGCCGCTGGAGCCCATTCGGGTTGCTCCCGGTCCGGTGGTCGTTCGGCGCAGCTCCAATGTGTTGGCCGTGAATGATCCGGAGTTAACCCAAGCCTTACGCTTCATTGCCGAGCATTACCGCGAACCAAACTTGCGGGTCACGGATGTGGTCAAGGCCACTTTCACTACCCGCTCCCGCCTGTATCAACTTTTCGAGCAGCACATCGGCCGCTCCATCAAGGCCCAAATCCGGCGGCAGCGCGTGGATCACGCCCGCCAACTTCTTCTGACCAGCCGGCAGAAGCTTTATAGCATCGCCCGCGTCGCGGGGTTCCGCAACGCGGAACACTTAACCCGCGTTTTCAAACGCGATCTGAACATGGCGCCGAGCCAGTTCCGTGAGCAAAAATCCGGGGTGTGGCCATAAATTGTGGTTCATCTTCAGCGGATGTTCCAACGGCATTTTGACGTATCTGATGGATTGGCAATGAGTTACGTGCTTTTTTGGCATTTGCGTGTAGCCACTAATATAATTTATAAGATTCCAT
>JAKCCC010000291.1 GCA_021838985.1 Planctomycetota bacterium | reverse complement strand
CAGGTTCCGGGAATTCCTCCGCCACCGCGGCGCGATTTGCATCCTTGGGCCAGGTGGTTCTGCAGAAAACGCTCCGGGCCTACCGCATACCTGGGCGGCCCTGGCTATCCGGCCTGCTCCGACACCCCTGCCGAAGACCGCAGGCCAGGCGACACCCGGCATTTGTCTGGGCCCAGGGGATAACACTGATTATGCTGGCCGATGGCGCCCGCGACCGCCATGCGGATGCTTCTTTACTGAAGTCGTTCAGCGGCCCCCTGGCGAGTTATTGGCGCGTCGCCCACGGCGTGGGGGGATACGATGTGTTGCCGGGCAACCCCCCGCTGGATCGTTACTATGATGACAATGAATGGGTGGCGTGGGGATTCCTGAACGCCTATCGTGCCACGCACAATCCCGTCTATTTGCGGCAGGCGGAGCGCACCTTTCGTTTCATACTTAGCGGAGAAAACGGGCAGTTGGGCGGCGGCATTTTCTGGCATGAACAGGCCCGGAAATCGAAGAATGCCTGTTCCAACGGCCCGGCGATTATTGATGCGTTGAAATTATATAAGGCCACTGGTCGGCCGGCCTATTTGACCCAAGCCCGCCGGCTTTATGCCTGGGTGAACGGGCATCTGCTGGATCGGCAGGACCATCTGTACTTTGATCACATTAACGTGCACGGAAAGATCGGTCGCACCAAATGGTCCTACAATACCGCCGCGATGATCATCGCCAATTGCCTGCTTTATCGGATCAGCCATCGGGGCGTGTATTTAAGCCGGGCGCGAACGCTGGCGGCGGCGGCCCGGCAACGCTGGGTCACGGCCAATGGCGCGATCCATAATCCCGGTCCCTTTGACTGGGTGCTGATCAATGCTTTCATCAATATCTACCGCTGCGATCACCATAGGAAATGGCTGACCCTGGCCATACGGTCGATGGATTATGTTGACCACCACTGCGCCAACGTCTGCGGCTGGTACGGTGGCGGATGGGTCCATCCGCCGCGGCCGGGGCAACCCGTGCAACTGCTTTGGCAGGCCAGCGTCGGCGAGGCGTATTTCACTTTGGCCTACGCCTTGCGCTGACCGGATAGGAAGTGGTTACGATTGGTTTTCACAGCCGGCAGGCCGCCGCGGGCGACCTCCGGGCTATGGGGGGCCGATGCCCTCATCGGCCATGTGCGCAGCCGACGAGGGCGTCGGCACTACGAGCGCTCCGGGACCCGTCGCCGCGGTTTAGTCGCCTACGGCGACCTCCGGGCTACGTAATCACTTGCCGTCCATACCCCGCTGCGCGAAACCGGCGCCCTGGAAACGGCACTGGCTCGCCAAATCTGTCATGCACCCGCCTCCGCCGAGAGACCGTTAGGAGGCTTGACCAAGCCCGCCCGCCCGCGGGTCGCCGAGGAGGGCGACTCAGCCTGGTCGCCCGCTGGCGACACAAAGTCCTGCTCGCCCCCGGCGAGGCGAGCGGGGTGGGATTAGTGATGAAGCGTACCCAGCGGCGATCTGTATCACGGGTAGGTGGGGGGAGTATAATCACGCCAGCGCCGATGCCAACGCGAGGAGGACTCGGCAGCGGGGCCGAACGTGGCCATCGGCGTACGCCAATGGCCTAAAAAAAAGGATGAATTCCCATGCGACGATTTGTCTATGCGGGTCGTTTTAAAACCAACTGGTTAGGGGCTTGCCTATTCGGTCTGTTGCTGTTGCTGTCCAGGCTGGCTTTAGCAGCGCCGGGCCGCCCGGCGGAGCGTTTCGATCCCGCACGCCTGGTGAACCCCTTCATTGGCACCACCCGGGGAGGTGACACCTTTCCCGGCGCCACCTTGCCGTTTGGAATGGTGCAACTCAGCCCCGACATGCCGTTACGGGAATTACCCAATGGCGGATCGGAAGCGTACGACTATAGCGGTGATTTTATCAGCGGCTTGAGCATGACCCATTTAAGCGGTACGGGCTGCTGGAACTATGGCGATGTTTTTTTCACCGCCACCACCGGCCCCGTTCACACGCATGCGGCGCAGTATGGGTTTCGCTTCAGCCACCGGCAGGAAAAGGCGTCGCCGGGCTACTACCAGGTGTTTATGAAAACCTGGGGGATTAACGCCCAGTTAACCGCGACCTTGCGCTGCGGTATGGCGAAATTCACGTTCCCTTCCGGCCGGCCGGAAAACATCTTGGTTCCCATCAGCCATGTGATGACCCGCCTAAGCCATCCGTGCTACCTCCATTTCCTGAATGACCACACACTTGTTGGCTATGTCACCAGCAACATTTTTTGCGCTTCACGCAGCGCCCGTGTTTATTTTGTCCTGCAAGCGAATCAACCCTGGAAAATTTTCGGCATGTGGAAGGCGGGGCAGCGGTTCCCGCATCGGCGGACCATTCACCAAAAGCATCAGAACCATAAGATCGGCGCTTATGTCACCTACCCCGCCCCAACCCATGCCAGGGTCGTGAAATTGCGGATCGGCATTTCCTACGTGAGCATTAAAGGCGCCACGGAAAATCTGAAAGCCGAGGTGCCTGGCTGGAGCTTTTCCGAAATTCGCCAGGCCGCGCGGCGTCGTTGGAACCGCGCTCTGAGTGTCGTAAGAATTCGAGGCGGCACGCAGAGGAGGCGCGTCGTTTTCTATACCGCCCTTTACCATACCCTGCTGGATCCGACGGTATTCGACGACGCCAATGGGCTTTACCGCGGCTACGACAACAAAATCCACCGTGTGCCAACGGGGCATAGGCATATTTATGCGAACTTTTCGGGGTGGGACATCTACCGCAGCGAGATACCGCTTTTGACACTGCTGGAGCCGAGGCGGGTGCAGGATATGGCCCAGTCCATCGTGGAGATGTACAAGCAAACCGGCTTTATCTATCGTTGGCCGGCCGCCAATGCGCCGGGCGGCTGCATGGTAGGTGATCCATTAACGAGTTGTCTGGTGCGCATCTGGGAGGCGGGCTTGCACGGTTTTGACATGAAGACCGCCTTCCGAGGAATGTGGCATAATGCGTTGGTGCACCACGCCAAGTATTTCCGGGCCGATGCGAATGTGTCTGCCGATGAAGAATATGATATTTCCTTCGCGGCCCTGTCGGGGCTGGCGGCCAGCTTACGGCACCCCGCCCGCGCCGCCCTCCTGGCCGAATGGGCCGAGCAGTATCGGGAGATGTTTAATCCCGCCACGGGGTTCATGCAGCCGCGTCTGCCCAATGGCGCCTGGCTACCGGGTTTTAATCCCGCAGCGTACGGAGCACATTTTGTGGAAGGCACGGGCTGGGAATATTTGTGGCTGGCGCCGCAGGATGTGCAGGGGTTGGTGCGTCTGCTCGGGGGGCGTAAGGCTTTTGCGGCCAAGCTGACCGCTTTTTTCAGCGGGCATCATTATGATCCGACGAACGAACCGGATATTGAGGCGCCGTTTCTGTACGACTATGCCGGGCGGCCCTGGCAAACGCAATATATCGTGAATAAGGAGGCGCGGAAAAACTACACCGATACGCCGGGCGGCCTGGCGGGAGGCGGCAATGATGATTGCGGAACCATGTCGGCCTGGTACGTATTAGCGCAGTTGGGATTCTACGCCGTGGATCCCGGTGTTCCGGATTTTGAGCTGTGCACGCCGGGCTTTTCACGGGTTAGCATTGATCTAAAACCGCCGTATAAAGGCCGGACATTTATCATTTTGACCTTCCCTGCCGCCGCGAATGCTGTGACAATTTTTCGGGGAGGCCGGGGGCGGCAATGGGGCAATGCGTCTCAATCGCAGCGGCGATGGGGACATCGCCGGCTACGGGACGCCGCGTTCGAAAACTGGCGGTTGAGTATCGTCGGGGATTCCGCCCCCCGAAAACTTGCCACATCCGCCGGAAAGGGCAAGCCTGGCGCAGCGGAATACATTCAGTCCGCGCTGCTGGATGGCAAGACTTTGTTACGCCCGTGGTTTGCCGAAAGCGCCATAACCAACGGAGGCGTATGGAAAGTCCGGCTGGGCGCCAAGCCGAACCGGATGTGGGGAGCGGCACGGAAAGACGCTCCGCCGTCACTGTCGAGCATCACCGCCTTCGGTCCAGTCAAATATCTGGCCAAGGAAGGATATGCCTGTAGCC
>JAKCCC010000290.1 GCA_021838985.1 Planctomycetota bacterium | reverse complement strand
GTCCGGACGGAACGCTTCTGGCGGTGCTGTTTCACTTTTCCTGCCATCCGACGACGGGTTGTGGAGCCAATGTGGTTTCACCCGATTATCCCGGCCTGGCGCGCGCCCAAATTGAACACGAAATGTCCTGCCGGGCGCTATTCATCCCCGGCTGCTTTGGAAATGTTCGTCCTGCCATCGTTGACGATGAGGGCCGATTCAAATCGGCCAGCGAAGCGGATCTGCGCCATAACGCCAGTCAATTAGCCCGGGCCGTCTGTGGCGCGGCGGAAGCGTTGCGCACCCGCGGCTATGACGAACTGGCGACGGCCACGGTGCCGGTGCGACTGGAGTATGCGCCGCTTATTGACGAGGCCTCCTTGATCGAACGGTACCATCACTATGGGAATTCCTACCCCCCCATCCGCCGGGCTTGGGAAAATGCGCGCCAGTCCCAGGAGCGCGGCGATTTGCCGACCGGCGTGGATTCCCAGGTCCAGGCGTTGCGCGTCGGTCCGATGATTCTCGTGGGCTTGCCGGGCGAGGCCGTCCAGGAAATTGGCTTGGAGATCGAAAAGCGACTCTGGGAAAGCGGCGGCGCGCGGGAGGTCTGGGCCTGTGGTTATTGCAACGACATGCTCGGGTACCTGGTTACCGAGGCGCAGAAGCGGGAAGGTGGATATGGATATGAGCAGAACGCCTATTTCACTTACGGTAGGCCGGCGCCGTTCCAACACGAACAGCAGCACCTCGTCGAAGCGGCGGTTCGAGCCAACGCCGCCCTGGACCAGGGCGAACGATGAAATCCCGGGGGCGAGGCTCGCGCGGCGCCCCGCGTGAGGGGTCGCTGCGATGCATGGGGTAGGTAAATGGTGGTAATTAAAAACTCCTATGGATTATCGCGACGCAGCCGTGGACCACGTCCACAGCTGCCGGGAGTGAGGCATGCCTGCTGATATTCGCCCCCCCAATATTCTCGTGATCCTTCCGCACGATCTGGGTACCTGCCTGAACTGCTATGGGCAGGAGGTCGTCACCAGCCCGAATCTGGATCGGTTGGCGGGACAGGGGGCCAGGCTTGTCAATTTCTTCGCCACAGCGCCAGAGTGTACGCCCAGCCGCGCCGGCCTGTTTACCGGTCAATATACCCATCAGAACGGACTGATGGGGCTGTGTCATCGCGGCTGGAGCTTCAAGCGTAACGTGCGACACTTGGCCCAGGCCCTCCAGGACCGCGGTTATGGCACGTATCTGTTCGGCATGCAGCATGAAACCCAAGACGATCCGACTTGGCTGGGCTATCAACACATCGATCGCGATCCTTGCCAGCTCAGTGGCCCGGTCAGTGAACGCGTCTGCCGATTTTTACAGCAGCCTGACCTCGGCCAGCCTTGGTTTGTCCATGCCGGTTTTATTGACGTGCATCGGAGCATGGGCTGGCCCGCCAGATCCGATTTTGATCCAGCCGCCATAGTCCTGCCGGGCTATTTGCCGGATACGACGGCGGTCCGCGCCGAATTCTGCCGCTACTACCAGGCCATTAAGAACATGGATGCGGCGGTGGGGCGCATGGTGGACCAGCTTGACACCGCCGGCCAGGCGGAAAACACCCTGATCGTATTCGTCAGCGATCATGGCAGCCCATTTCCCGGTGCGAAATCGACCTTGTATGACGCCGGACTTCGCGTCGCATGCGTCGTGCGCTGGCCGGGTCACATCGCGCCCCGGCAGGCCCCCGCGAACTTGCTGAGTAATATTGACCTGTATCCGACGATACTCGAAGCCTGTGACGCCCCGATCCCCCCCGATATCGCGGGGCGCAGCTTTCTGCCTCTGTTGTGCGGTCGATCCTACGCCCAGCGCGACTGTGTGTTTGGGACATTTTATTATGACGCAGCGTATGATCCAATGTACTGCGTGCGCACCGGACGCTTCAAGTACATCCGCTCGTTCGCCCCTACTTTCGCCCAAGTTCCCGACCTTCCGCCGCAGATGGCGGCACCACGGCACACTGGCCGTTGGATCCGCGGGGGCGACACGGACGTACAACTCAGTGCCGCCTGGGAAGCGATGCACGGCGTCGATGGCCGCGTTCCGCCCGAAGAACTATACGATCTGGAGCAGGATCCCCAGGAACAACACAACCTCGTGGGGATGCCGAATTATGCGGCCGTGCTGGTGGAAATGAGGGGCCGTCTACGGGAAATGATGTGCACAACGGAATCGCCCTTGTCCACCGGGCATATCCCGCCTAGTCTGTCAAGCAGTGGCAACCGGCCTATCCGGCTGAGTGGGAACGGGGCGGGGGATGAATCCGTGATTCCATGAAAGGCTGTCTCCCTTTGGTTTGGCGTGGGGGGGGCCGGTGGCTGACGGGGCAGTTACAGGGGGCGGGCGTGTTGCGGCCGGCGGCGCGGGTGATAACGGGGCGGGTGAAGTGCTGGCGGTCGGCCGACCAAGTGTGGCGCTGGGTCTCCACAGGCGAGCCGCCTATGGCGGCCCGGACCGCCGCGTAGGCTGTTGTCTAGCCATGCCGCCGCTCCATCTCCAATGGAGAGCGGAACAAGCCGCTGTCAAGCCGCGTAGCGCCGCGGCGTGGGAGACCGGGCGCGAAGGTTGGCGCTAGCGCCGCGGAGCCCGGCCGCCGGTGATCAGGCTCGCCACGTCGCGTTCCACCTGACCCGGGTCATAGCCGACCACGACATAGCGCAACACACCTTGCCGGTCCAGGATAAACTGCGTGGGAATGGCCTGAACGTTGTATTTCGCGGAGATGGGGCTCCAGCCGTGCTGGCCCGGCTCAAACAGTTCCGGCCAGACCATTTTCGGATGTTGTTTCAGAAAGGCGCGCAACGGCGTGGCGCTATTATCATTGGACACCCCGACCATCTCCAACCCCGCGTGGTGATATTTCCCGTACAAGGCTTCATCGTGGGGCACGCTGGCACGGCATGGCGGGCACCAGGTGGCCCAGAAATCTATGAACACCACCTTGCCCTTCCAGGCCGCGGTGCTGAACGGCTGGCCGGCCAGCGTGGTGCCGCGGAGCACCAGCGGCTTATTCATCAGACGCCCATGGCCGGGCGGCGGCGACATAAACGCCTGGAGATGTTGGGCCAGGGGTCCCTTCAGCTGGTGCAACAACATGTGGCGCGCAGAACTGGCCAGAGCCTTATTAGCGGCGCCCCGGGCCATGGTATACACCACCAGCGTAATATCGTCGTCGCGGGGATCCAGCTTCACCAGCTTGTCCACCTGGGCGAGAATCGCCTGTTGGTCAGCGACGTTATTGGCATCGGCCGCCCATTGCACCACCAGGCGGCTTAGCTGCGCCGCGATGACCGTGGTTTTTGAGGTGCTGTGCAGCGCCGCGTTAAGCTCCTGCGACGCTTTGGCGTCACCGAACAGTTCCAACAGCGCCAGATAGTGGAATTTCAAATAGCGCAGGCGTGCGGCCGCGGCGGGATATTGCCGACTGAAACGATCGGTCCGCGTGACGATGTCCCATAGCAGCGGTTTGGCCTGCGGGGCGATCTTGGCGCGCAGCCCGGCATCCGTCAATAAAGCCTCCGGCGAAGTCCCGCGCACCAAGTCGGCCAATTTCCGGCTGTCGATGACCAAGACCTTTTCCAAAGCCGCGGTCGCCTGCGGTTCGGGGGTCCGTCCCGCCGCGGCCCGCGCCAGCGGCGCTGGCGCCGGGGGCGGAAGCGGCCCGGTCCCCGCCATTACCGGGTTCGTGACCACGCACGCGGTCGTGACGACCGCCAAAATAATCCCGTAATAGGATTTGATTCTGGAAGGCATGGGTGGACTCCTGGTCAGTAAATACCGCTCGCCGGTGGGCCAGTGCCGGTCCGCAGCGCCCGGATAATCCTAGGCGGGCAGGTGGTAGAAGCGGCGCCAGGGCCATCTCGCCGGACACTGGCATTGTAGCCAAACCGACCGTAAACTCCAACTTAACAGCCAGGGGTCCGGTCCCGCAGCTAAGGAGAACCGTTATGACCACATCCACCTCGCCTGCCGGTTTCCGCATCGAAAAAGATTCCCTCGGCCCGCTGGAGGTCCCAGCGGACGCTTATTACGGCGTGCAGACGCTTCGCGCTGTGCGCAACTTTCCGA
>JAKCCC010000289.1 GCA_021838985.1 Planctomycetota bacterium | reverse complement strand
TGGTCGGCGAAATAGCCCCGGACCCGCCATCGAACCCGAAGCACCGGCCTTCAGGCCGGTGATCAGGCCGGTGATCAGGCCGGTGAGCCTTCAGGCCGGTGAATGGCGTTCGGTCGCCGGCCCCAACGTGTGCTGGTCAAGATTTTCGAGGAATAAGGCCGCATGGCCGCCTTCAGGGTAGCTGCGTGAAACTCTCCCGCGGGAAACGGCGCTAACGCATCAACAGCAAGGTTGACAACGGCAAGGAAACAATACGCGGATCGTCCGCCGTAGGTTCATCCGCCAGCGTCACCAACACGCCGAACGATGCGTTATAGGCCGATTTTTCCATGAACGCCCGCAAACCATACGTATCGACACGATCACTGCACCGGCGATATTTATTGAATTCTGCATAAATAACTGGGTGTCATCCGGGTAAAGGAGATACACCGCTGCGCCCAGAGGGATCGCCGGCGGAACTGGAACGACGACGGCTGCGTGGCATGGCCCTGGTCCGGCAGGGATACTCGCTCCACGCGGTGGCGCGGCGCCTCAGCTGCCACGCCAGTTCGGTGCTGCGCTGGCACGACGCCTTCGCGCGGCGGCCGGCGGGCGCTGGGCCCCAAGTCGCCGAGGAAGGCGACTCGACAAAGCCTGGTCGCCATATGGCGACGCGAGCCGGCGCCGAGCCGGCCGCCCCGCCAGACTATCCCGTCCAGCCTCAATCCGCAGGGGTGGAACTGCCGGTAACCACCACGCGCACCGGCTGCGTGCCCACCAAGTGTTTGACCTGCGGCGCCCAATTGGCAAGGTTCTGCACCTCATCCAGAAATATTAAGGCGCCGCGTCCCTCATGGGCCGCCTGTTCAACGGCGAGCCGAGAACGTTATCCGTATACCACTGCACCAGGGTGAGAATCGGGTTTTCCATGGCCAGCAGGGCGGCCAAGTCGTCCAATTGAATGCGCGGTATCCGTTGGGGATCCATCCCTTCGGCTTGAAAGTTATCGATGATCTGATTCAGTAGAGTGGTCTTGCCCGCCCGCCGTGGCCCGCGCAGCGCGATGGCGGACGTCAGGCCCTTAAGCAGGCCCCTCCGCACCGGCTCGAAGGCCCAGCGACGAACCGGCGGTATTCCAAAACGCCGCTCGCCACGCCACCAGAGATTGTCCGCCCGCAACAGCGATCCTACCGTCGGCATGGCTTGCGCCAGACCTTTCGGCCGCAAACGCATCCGCGGCGATGGATGGTCAGCGGCGAAAAAATCTTGGGCGATCATGGTTCCATCCTAACGCTTACCCGCGAGCCTGGCGAGAGCGAAGGTGCACTTCTATAATACTATCGTGTTCGCCAGGGTCCCGCCGTTGCGGAACTGAAGCATGCACCCTTGGAATCCCGGCGCACTGGGATTTGTACCGGTGTAGGGAAGGCGAGCCAGGGCTCCCGCGAAGGTCCCCCGCTTCCCCGGCCTTCCCGTTCCGCCGCAGGTTCGCCGGCGCGGCTTTTCAGCGCCTTCTACGGTAACTGGGACGCCGCCGGCGGCGAAGCGTCGCCGCGAAGATCCGCTGTCCGCCCCGCCAACGGCCGGGCAGGTCGCCAGGTCGCCGAAGAAGGCGACTCGACAAGGCGAGGGGTGACTCGCAGACTGGCGAGCTTTGTCCAGTCGCCCGAAGGCTTCTCCGTGGCGACGTGGTGGCGACCAGGCGCGGCCGATGGGGAACGCCGATTTTCAGGAGTCGCACTCATGTCCGTACCCGCCTCATCGCACCGTTGCAACGGTCGCTCTCCGGTCACGCAGCTGGAATTCGCGCAGGCCGGAATTATTACGCCACAGATGCGCCGCGTGGCGCAGCGTGAAGCCCAAACACCGGAGTTTATCCGCCAGGAAGTCGCCCGGGGCCGGCTGGTTATTCCCGCCAACATCCGCCATCTGCAGGGTGCCGGGGGACAGGCCGGCGTCTCTTCGCCCCTGCGGATCGACTATCCGCCTCCTGCGAACCGCGGCCATCCCGGAGCGCAAAATGCCGCCGCCCAACTTTGGGTTAATCAAACCGTCGCCCAGCGCACCGCGGCCCTCGCCGATGCCGAAACACTCCGCGGCTGCGCTGCGCCGTGCCGCCTCGACCCCACCGGCATCGGTCGCCTGATCACCACCAAAATCAACGCCAACATCGGCGCCTCGCCCGTCAGCAGCGGTACGCGGGAGGAAGTTGAAAAACTCCAGTGGGCCCAGAAATTCGGCGCCGATACGCTCATGGACCTCTCCACCGGCGGCAACCTGCCCCAGTGCCGCCAGGCCATCATTGATCACAGCACCATCCCCATCGGCACCGTTCCTATCTATTCCATGATCATCGGCCGACGCCTTGAAGAACTTACCTATCCCATGATCCTCGCGGAAATCGAACGCCAGGCCCAACAGGGCGTCGATTATTTCACCATTCATGCCGGCGTGCTCCGCGAGCATCTGCCGCTGATTAAAAATCGCCTCACCGGCATCGTCAGCCGCGGCGGAAGCCTGCTCGCCAAGTGGATGATCCATCATGGCCGCCAGAATCCTATGTATGAATTGTTCGATGAAATCTCTGCGATCATGCGGCAATACGATGTAACCTATTCGCTCGGCGACGGCTTGCGCCCCGGCTGCCTGGCCGACGCCACCGACGCGGCCCAGTTGGCCGAATTGCAAACCTTGGGCGAGCTGGTGCAGCGGGCGCGGGAAGCGGGCGTGCAGGTTATGGTGGAAGGCCCGGGGCATATTCCCCTGGATCAAATTGCCGTGAATATGCAGTTGGAGCAGCGAATTTGCGATGACGCCCCATTTTATGTATTAGGCCCCCTGACCACCGATGTTTTCCCCGGTTACGACCACATCACCAGCGCTATCGGGGCCGCCGAAGCAGCGCGGGCGGGCGCGGCTATGCTCTGTTACGTCACCCCAAAAGAGCATGTCGGTCTGCCCAAGGCGCAAGATGTCAAGGCCGGGTGCATTGCTTATAAAATCGCCGCCCACGCCGGCGATCTGGCCCGGGGCATCGCTTCCGCCCGACAGTGGGATGACGATATGTCCCGCGCCCGCGCTGCCCTGAATTGGCCGAAAATGTTCGAGCTGGCCTTCGACGGTGAAACCGCCCGGGCCTTGCATGATGAAGACCTCGACGCCGACACGGATTTCTGCGCCATGTGCGGCCACGATTGGTGCTCCATGCGCATCAGTAAGGAAATTCAGGAATTTGCCAGCGGCAAAGATCCCGCGTTCCAGCCGTCTAGAAAGTCGGTTGTCTCCACCGGTTTAACCAAGGATGGCGCCGAACTTCTCCGCCAACGCGGCGTGATCACCGAACAGCAAATCCAGGCCTTGGTGCATAAAGGCCGTAAAGCGCCGTGCCATAGCGACTTGGTGGCCGACCCCGCCCAAGCCCAGCTGGTCCAGTTAAATGCCGTGAAATCCGGGTCTACACCATCTGCGGCCATCCCCGCGTCGGCGAATGCATAGCGCGGCCTGCGGGCCGCAACCAAATATATAGCCCCCGCGTCGAAGAGTCGCCTTTGGAGACCTCGGCCGGGGGTAATGCCCCGCTGAACATCGGAATCTTTGCGCTGAACCAAAATCTTCGCGCGGCGCGAGGATTTTGATGCATTGTGGCATAGGGCTTTGCCAAGCGATAAATTCCTGATGGCCCAAAGTGCCCCGCATGCGCCACCGAACCCGAAGCACCGGTCTCCAGGCCGGTGACTGGCTTGAGCCCGCCCCGCTCGCCTCGCCGGGGCGAACCGGAGTTTGTCGAGTCGCCCTCCTCGGCGACCAGTGGGCGGGCGGGCCCCGCCGGCAGGCGGGCAAGTTTTGTCGGGTCGCCTTAAAGTTTCCTGGCGGCGACCCGGTGACCGCGGCCGAGGTACCCGAAAGATAAGTGGCGACAAAGCAATAGCCCGGATCCATTGTATTTGTTATATATGTTTTCTACACAACATACCACGCCGCGCGCAGAGGTGAAGGCACCGCGTGTCAACGCGGTGGAAGGAGCGACACAGGTTTTCGTACCTTGTCGGGAATATCTTGCGCACTTGCTTGGCGCAAGATATTTTCGAGGTAGGTGATCTTGCTAGCTAATTTTTCGTACGGGTTT
>JAKCCC010000288.1 GCA_021838985.1 Planctomycetota bacterium | reverse complement strand
TCGGGTTCGAGCATTAACGCTGCCCTGCAGGGTATAAACGGCATACTACACCTTCCTTCCTTGGAAAGTATATAGTATACACGAGCGAATCTCACGTTGCAATGTTATTTTGGAATCACACTACTAGGTCGTGTTGACATTCAGGTTGCTCCGCAGCCAGAAGAGGGTTGAGGCCAAGTGGATAAACCCCAGGAAGTTGCGGGCCGTTTTTTCGTAGCGCGTGGCGACCCGACGAAAATGTTTCAGACGATTCACAAAGCGTTCGACCAAATTGCGCCGGCGGTATTGGCACCGCAGCAGGCGCCGTCGCACCGTGCGCCCGGCCCGGTCTCCGGAGGCGACTCGCCCCGGCGAGCTGGGAATGACCGGGATACTGCCCCGGGCGCGGACCTGCTGTCGGAGAGCATCGCTGTCGTAGGCCTTGTCGGCGATCACATGATGGGGGCGATGCGCTGCCAACAGGTGTGTGGCCTGGGTCATGTCGTGGGCCTGGCCGGGACTGACACGCAGCTCCACGGGCCGTCCCTCCGCGTCCACGGCCAAGTGCAATTTCGTGCTCAGCCCCCCGCGCGAGCGTCCGAGGGCCTGCTCTGGGCCCCCTTTTTTAGCGCCCCTGCCGCATGCTGGTGGGCGCGAATCACACTGGAATCGAGCATCAGACATTCCAAGTCCGGGTCCTTCCAGACCTCCAGCAGCCGCGCCCACACGCCACGTTTGCACCACCGGTTGAACCGCTGGAACACTGAATTCCATGGCCCAAAACGCTCCGGCAGGTCCCGCCACGGCGCCCCCGTGCGGGCAATCCATAGGACCGCGTTGATAAAGCCACGATTGTCCTGGGCCGTTCGCCCGGGATCCTCCACCCGACCTGGCAGGTGGGGCTGGATCAGATCCCATTCTGCGTCGGAAATCTCGTGCCGTCGCACCTCGATAGGCCTCCCTGGAATAACCGGCATGGCCCTTCCCTGGCCCTGCCCTGCACAGTATAGCCATGATCTTGCCCCAGTACCTAAAGTTGAATGTCAACACGACCTAATGGTCAGGGGTAAAACGGATAACCGAAGTTGGATACTGCGATTTCTGACGCCGCGCTGCTTTGTGAAGGTTTTCACCAGCGGCACTCGCGAACTGGGAAATGGTCCGGGGGCAGTCGGAATCGCTCGTGCGGACGCAGGGTTAATGGCCTTTTAGGAAAGGGGTCTGGCTATGAAAGCCCAACGAAAACTGGCGATGTATCTTGGATTGACGGCGGCCGTTTTGCCGTTGGCAGGCCTACCGGCTCTGGCGGCAGCAGCAGCGACGCGGCCAGCTGTTACGGCCACTCCCGCGCAAAACGGGACGCTGGAAGCACAAATGGCCCGGATGGCCAGGGAGCTGGCGAAACTTAAAGCCGCCGATCAAGAGCAGGTGGCGAATCTGAAACGCCAGGTGGCCAACCTGAAAGAAAACCAGGCCGCCACCCGTAGCCAGCAGGAGGAACTGCAGCGACAGCTGGCCCGGCTTAAGGCGCGGAATTCCAGGTTGACCGCGGCGCAGGCGGCCGCGACCCAACAGGAACAAGCGGCCACGCAGGCCCAAATTCAGCGAATTTACCGTGAAGTAATGGTCAACTCCCGGCAAATCGCCGCGCAAGCGGCGGGGCCAGCTTCCACCAACAACATCGATCAGACGGTGCGGGAAGTGTTCGCCCCGCCCACGGGCCACAACTATTTTTCACCGTTTAGCATTGAAAATCCCGCCCATATGCGCCCCGCTATGCACATGCAGGTGGCCCAATGGGGTGACCTGCGGTTCTTCATCGGTTTACAGTCCGTCGGGCGATTCCAGGCACTGACGCAGCATAGCGCCTATTTCAGCGGCTTAGCAGGCAACCTGCCTGATCAGAACACCATCGGCAATTCAGTTGGTCCATATCCGGGCCTGGACCCCGGTTTCCAGACTCCCATGGGTAATCTGGAGTTTCTGGCTACCATCCCTCACAAGTTGGATATCTATTTCGACCTGTACCTCGCCAGCCGGCCCGATGAAGACAAAGTCTATGGTGATCAGGGTTACATCATATTCAAGCAACTTCCGCCGCCGTTTGAGACTGGCCCGCTCGGTGGGCTTTTTCACTTCATCAACGTCAAGGCCGGCGCTTTTGACGTGGACTTCGGCGATCAGAACTATCACCGCACCAACAACGGTTTCGCCCAGCGGAACCCCCTGGTCGGCAACTACCTGGTCGACTCGAACACCGAGGAAATCGGTGCTGAAGTCTACAGCGTCAAAGGCCCCCTCTATTGGCTCGCGGGCCTGACCAGCGGCACCACCCGGGGCCATTTCACCCTGCCGAGCACCTACGGCAGCCGTCCTGCGGTCCACGGCAAGATATGGATGTATCCGCTGAAAGATTTGCGCTGGTCGATGTCGGCGTATTACGTCGACCTGGACGGATATTCAACGGCCCATAACCTGCCGCCCGGCGCCGGCGAGGGCCACAACCAAATATTCGCCCTCATCCGCAGCGGCGGCGATTATGCCGGCGTCTTTGGCGGCGGCTGGGACGGCGATCCCGGCCAAATTACGCCGCTGAACGGTTACGACGTGGAAGCCTACCAGACTGACCTGACCTGGAATCATTGGCCTTGGGAACTCTATTCGTTCGTTGGCTGGACGCAGGATTCCACCTACCATGAACGCTGGCTTTATGGCTCGGCGGAGGCCACCTACCATTTGAACGCCGCCCTTTACCTGGCGGGCCGCTTCAGTTACGCCTTGGCGGGCGAGGCCAATGGCGTCAATACCCACGGCTGGGTGGACCGATTCGAAATCGGCGGCGGCTACTGGTTGACCCAAGACCTGCTGGGCAAGCTCGAGTACGTCTACGAACAGTACAACGACTTTAATCCGGCCGTCGGCGATATCGACGCTGTCGACGCCTACCGCAACCCCGAGTTCAATGGCGTGGTGTTGGAGGTGTCTTTTGGATTTTAGCCGCTACGCGGCGGGGATCACCTTTCAGTTTCCAGCGTTCAGCAATCAGCCCCCGTCACGATGGCCGGGGCCCGTGACAGGCTTATGCCGCCCCGCCACCTACATCCAGGCAGAGTTCTCACGACAGAAACGGTCACAGCGCGGTCTGCGGGCCGCAACCAAATATATAGCCCCCGCGTCGAAGAGTCGCCCGGGCGACCTCTGCCGGGGGTAATGCCCCGTTGAACCTCAAAATCTTTGCGCTGCGCCAAAATCTTCGCGCGGCGCGAGGATTTTGATGGATTGTGACACAGGGCGCCCAGCCCCCTCGCCTGGTTGGACGGCAGGTTGGGCGGCCCATCGCACGTGGCCACGGTTTGCGGAGATCAGCTCCGCACACTGGAAACCCGGTTACGTTCGCAGCGGCCATGGGGACATGGCCGGCTATCCCGGCGCCCCGGGATTCGCGCAGGGCTGCCGTGTGCGCCGTAATTTCGGTTCACCCCCGGCGGCGGCCGGAGCCGGTGATGCCCTCATCACCGATGCGAACCAGCCAAGGACCAGGACAATGCCGGGCCGCTCAGCGTCCCGCCCACCCCATCGGCCCAAACTCCGGCGCTGCGGCTTTCGCCGGCCACTGACCTATGCTACAATATGAATTATCGCGCTGGTAGCTCAATTGGATAGAGCGTCGGCCTCCGGAGCCGAAGGTTGCGGGTTCGACTCCCACCCGGCGCAATGCGAAGAATCCGTTGCCGCCATACCATCTTCCGTGTGGCCAGCCATTCAAGACAGCGTGCTTTTTCCGTTCCTGCGGAGCTGGCGGCGGAGGAATTCAGCGGCGCGGGCAATATCGGCGGCCGGATTTTCGCCGGTCTCGCGCTCAATGGCCAGATAGCCGTCGAAACCGACATCTTCCAGCAGGGCCAGATACCGCGGCCAATCGACCCAGCCTTCGCCTAAGGGAACTTCGCGTGCTACGCCTTGGTCCACCCAAGCGTCTTTGGCGTGGGTATGCACGATGTATCGACCCAGACGGCGTACCCCTTCGATTGGCTCGAATTCCTCAAACGCGGCCTGTTTTTCGTACGGCTTCGCTGGCTGACCGAACTGCTCAATCCAGTGTGGATCGCTACGGAAAAGCGCCGGATAAAGA
>JAKCCC010000287.1 GCA_021838985.1 Planctomycetota bacterium | reverse complement strand
GGGCCACGCCCGCATTGTTGACCAGCACATTCAGACGGCCAAAATGCGTGCGCAGCTGCTCCAACAGGCTGGCCCGAGCCGCGGCATCCGCTACGTCCGCGGGAACGTAAAGTACGGTCGCGCCGGCGCGGCGCAGCTGCTCCAGCGCCGCCGCCACGGCGCTGGCCGGGCGCGTGCCGCAGACGGCCAAGTCGTATCCCGCTTGGGCCAGGCGCAGGGCAATGCCCAGGCCAATACCTCTGGTTCCACCCGTCACCAACGCCACCGGCCGGGGGTTGGCGTGATGACGCGCTCGCTCCACTGTCATAGGATTCGCTCTCCGGTCGTTTAACTATTCGCGGTAAACAATGAACCACGAATAGACGCCAATGCACGCCCCTCGAGGCTGGGGCGCTGGAAACGATTTTCGGGGCGTGTATTCGCGTTCGTCCGCAGTTCAGCTCCCTTCGCGCCTATTCGCGCTCATTGGTGGTTCCAAATCGGTTCAAACCTTAGGTGTACGCCGCTTCGGACTGCCTATTGTAGCGGCCCTTGGCGCATTATTCTCCGGGCAGCGTGACCTGGAGCGTGCCGATCGGAAGCGGCAGCAGGAGCCGGATTGAGACCGTTCCCGGCGCAGCGCCAGGCCGGGCTGCCAGGGTGACACGTCGCCCGCGGCGGAATGGCCTCCTCCGCGGACTTGGCATAACTGCCGCCGCGCGATACTCTCGCGGCTCGGTTTTCCAAAGAAAAGGGCGCTATGATGTTGGCGTTGAGTCGCGGTGCGGGCCAGAGCATTATCATCGACGGAGCGATTGAGGTGAAAGTCGTGAAATGGAATCGTACCAGCGTGCGCCTGGCAATCCAGGCGCCTCGGGAAGTTGCGGTCAACCGGGAAGAAATCTGGCGGCTGCGGCATCCGGGCGAAGCCACGCCCCTGGAAAAAGCCGACGGCCTGCGCCAACGCCTCATCGCGCCGCAAAAGGCGGACCACTTGGCCCAAACCAGTGGGCCCGGCGCGACCGAAAGCGCCGCGAGTCAACGCCAGGCGATCCCGGCTGACGCGCGGCAGGCATGTGAAAAGGCCGTAGAGAAATAACCTTTACATCCGGGGGAATCCCGGTGTCCGCCGAGGCTCGGGCGGCTAATCCCGGCGCATCGGGCTGGTAACGACGGCAGCGGTATGGAGTTGAATTGCAGTTGATTAAGCACCGGCGTGCGAAAATGGCGGCCCCGCCGCTCTGAGACAACCATGGATCGGCGAGCCATCATTTTTCTGATCTTTCCCTTGCTTGCCGGCGGCATCCAAGCTGCCGCGGCACCGTCAGGGGTATCGCCGGATCGCGGGACTCTTTCGGACCTGGCCCTTGCCACTTCTGTTGGCATCCCGTCGCTGCCCTCTTCCGGGGTGTCCGCGTCTTGCCTCGAAAGTGACGGGACGCCGGGCGGCGAACGCACGCCGTCGATCCCGGTGCGGCGCCGAGATAAGGGCGGCCAGCGTTATTTTCATCCTCTGCGGGGGTGGCGGCGCCCTATCTCTGGCCTACAGGGGCGCGCCGCCGACCAGCCGCGCCTAAATCAGGCCCAACGCATCAATTTGGCTTGGCAAATCGCATTGGCGGCGCACTATTTTTCGCCCGGACTGCTGGACGGTATTTTCGGGCCGCGCTCCCGCATGGCGCTGCGGGAATATACGGCCAGCCATGTTCCCGGCGCCAATCCATTCAACCCCCACGATCCACGCGTGTATCAGGCCTTGGGCGTCAATGTCGCCGACGCCATCACCCGCTATACCATCAGCGCCCAGGACCGTCAGGCCGTCGGCCGATTGCACCACCATTGGCTGAACATGGCCTCCGCTTCGCGAATGCCCTATGCTTCATTGGCCGATTGCTTAAGTGAAAAATTCCATTGTACGAAAAGGTTGCTGCAGCAACTGAATCCGCGGCGGAATTGGAAAGACCTGCGGATAGGTCAGACCATTTATGTGCCGAACATTCGACCTTTTCCCGGGCCGGACGACTTCGGCGTACCGGGCGGATTGTCCGCGGTTCTCCGACAGGATCGTCTTAGAGCGTCGCGACCACGGGTGGCCTATCTGGACATTAATTTGCGGCGGAAAATTATCCGCGCTTATGACCGCCATGGAAATGAAGTGGCTTTTTTTTACTGCTCCATTCCGGCACACAAAGCTGATTATCCCCGCCGCAACACCCACATCACCGATATTGCCCTGAACCCCAACTACACGTTTTTACCGGAAATGTATCCGGAAGCGCACCTGGATCAACCGCTGCTGATTCCACCCGGGCCGCGCAACCCCGTGGGCATCGTATGGATGGGGTTGGGACTGCCCGGCGTGGGCATCCATGGCAACCCTTACCCCCAATACATCGGAATCACGGGTTCCCACGGATGTTTTCGCATGACCAACTGGGACGCGGTGGAGTTGCTTAGTCTGGTGCATATCGGCACGCCGGTTTACTTCACGCCACGACCCGGCGCGGCCCGTCCGGCACCGCGACGGGATGACGCGGCGGCCGGGCGGCGTTAGTTTTCAGGTTATAGATTTCAGATTATAGCTTTTAGGCTCGAGTCCCGAACCCTGCAACCGCTGATCCCTGTCCCGAAAGCCTGCTCCTAAACTCTACCGTTGGTATAACGGCAAATAATGGTACGGGACACACAACGCCAGCAGCGCCATGGCGGTGGCGTAAACATCTCCGCCCTGACGTTCAATCGCGTCGGTCGGCTGCCAGAAACCAGCGGCATGTTGGTGTCGGACGAGTTGCCGGCGGATGTGCGGATAAATGCCACGCCAATATTTTCCGCCCAGTTGATTGGCCGCCTGGCTGCAATAGTAAACCGCGTAGTAATAAAAAGTTTCGCCGGGGCGCAGCGGATGGGCCAGCAAATAATCGCCGCCGGCCAGGGCCTGGGGCAAGTTGCGCTGGCCCAGCAGTTCCAGGGCGGTCACGCCGGTGCCGGTACGGGCCGGGCCAGGCGGCCCACCCGGCTGATAGGCGAAGCCCCCGTTCGGACAGGCGTCCCGCAACAGAAATCCGATTCCGTCCTTAATCGCCGCCAGCGGAACAGCGGCGCCATTGTCGGCGGCCCCGCGCAGTGCCATCAGCTGCCAGCCGGTGCAGGAAATATCCGCGTCGGTAGCGTTAGGCTGATAGCGCCAGCCACCGGCGAAGGGACCCCGCGGGATTTTTTGGGCGGATAAAATCAACTGAATTGCCTTGGCGAGCGCCCGGGCCACCCGGCGGCGCTGAGCGGGCGCCACCATGCCATAAACTTCATCCAGCATCACTGTACAAATCCCATGGTCGTACATGGTTCCGCCGGGTGGCGCAATGTAGCCATCCGGCTGCTGCTGTCGGAGCACCCAATTGACCGCATGGTCGATGAGGCGATGGTGCGGGCCATGCGCGGGGGTGTAACCCCGGGCCAAAAACGCCATAACCGCCAATCCGGTGACGGCCGGTTGATCCTGGGCCATGGCCGGGAAACCACCGTCGTGTTTTTGCTGGCGGGCCAGCCATTGGAAGCCTAAATCGATAGCGCTGCGCACGTTGGCTGGGATCGGCGAGGCGGCGCGGCAGGAACGGAGGGGTGAATTCGCAAAAAGGAGGAGCGCCCAGAGCAGAGCGCTCACCGCCAGAGGAACCTCTGCCTCGCTAACCGCACGCCAAACCCGGGAAACCGAAAACATGAGCCACCCTCTGAACGAACAGCACACAACTTCCCGCCAAGATAACCATAAGTTGAGGATCCATGCCAGTGCTCTATCACGACTTATCTTTCGGGCGCCGCCGGCTCACCGGGTCGCCGCAGGCGAGTCGCCGCTGGCGACCTGAAGTCCGGTGCTTCGGGTTCGGTGGCGGGTCCGGGGCTCTTCCTTCCACCAAAAATTTATCGCTTGATAAAGCACTGGGGGTAGGTGGTTGCCACCGGGCGGCGCTGGTCTGGACCCGATTCAGATCGGGGCGCGTGGCCCCGGCGATTTGGTTGGTGCCGTGCGGTTTAACGCGGTGGGTGTCGGAGGGTGGGGTCATGCGTTTTTCGGCGGCGTGCGGCGCGAGGCGTAGGGGGGCGGGGGCGCTGTCGTGGTGCCGGGCTGGTTCACAGCGGTGA
>JAKCCC010000286.1 GCA_021838985.1 Planctomycetota bacterium | reverse complement strand
TGAGATAGGAGGACAACGCCTGACGGTTCTCCCCGAAACCGAGTATTTCAAGCTGCTGGAGCGGGCGGGATCGCCGACACCGGAACTGCACATGCCGCCCAGGCCCACCAGGCTGCCGAGCGGCAACTATCCCGCGCGGGACTACCTGCGGGCATCCATCGCGCGGGAGATTATCCGCACCCGCCGTCGTCTGCGGCTATCGCAAGCCGAGTTGGCCCGCCGGGCCGGCCTGGCGCTGGCGCATTTGAACTGTTTGGAGCGGGCCAAGGGCAACCCCACCGCTGCCACGGTGGCGAAAATCGACGTGGCGCTGAAGGCCGCCGCGTGGGAGGCGTGGTCCGGGAAAAAGAGAAGGGCCTCGGCGTGAGGTGATTACTGGCCGTATTTATCGGCGAAACGGACGCTGGATCGCACGCAGCCTTTTCAAGAGGAACACCCTGACAAACCTGCGGTTTTCCGAATATTCAAGGGCGATGGGCAGAGCCGGAATCGAACCGGCGACACAAGGATTTTCAGTCCTTTGCTCTACCAACTGAGCTATCTGCCCGCATCCAGCTAAAGGCCGGGATCGTGACACCTAATTTAAGCGCCCGGCCGGCCAATCGCAAGCGGTGCGATCCGTCACGAGCGATCAGCCTTCAGCGATCAGCGTTCAAAGAAATAGATGGGGTGTTCCCACTTCGCGGCTAATATCCATGTTCCGAAGCACTATACCGCACACGGCTATTAATGATACATTCCAGAGGCCGGGCCAGCGTGCAGCTGGCCCCAAAAAGCGGCGGGACGCCGCTTCTACCTTGACGGACGCTACGTCCCAATAAGAGCCGTGTGTAGTATAACTTCCCGTCGCCGATCGCAGGCCTGATCCCTGATCACCGGAAGCGGACCGCTGGGGTTGCACACCGCTTCACGGAACACCGAAGATCTGCGCCGCTAATTGCAGCGGATGCAGAACCGCGCGGCCGGTGGCGTGGCTGATCTGCTGGCGGCAGGAAGTCCCGCTGGCGGTGATAATGGCCTCCGGCGGCGCCTGGCGGAGTGGATCAAATTCGGGGGCCGCGAAAATGTTCATGGAAATATCATAATGTTTTTGGGTATATCCAAACGCCCCGGCCATGCCGCAACATCCGGCGTCCAGCGCCTGCAGGTCCCGCCCGAGCAGCTTCTGGAGCAGGTCGGCGCCGGCGCGCGGACCGGCGAGCGCCTTCTGATGGCAATGGCCATGAAAAATAACGGGTCGTCCACTTAAACCGTTGCGCCGGGTGACATCCGGCTGCACCGGATGCGCCGTCCAGAACCGTGCCGCGAAATCGTCGGCCAGCATGACTTTCCGTCGCACCGCGTCCAACCAGGCGCGGGGACCGATATTTTTTAAATGGGGCCAATCATCGATCATGGCGCTCCAACAGGAAGGCTCGATCACCACGATCGCCCGCACCTGCGGATCCAGCAGCGCCCCCGCCATGCGCTGCAGCGTGCGCCGAGCGGTGGCCGCAGCTGATTCAAGCAAACCATTCGAGAGCATCGCCCGGCCACAACATCCAAAACGGGGCAAGGCCACGGTATAGCCTAAGGCCTGAAAGACGCGCACGGCGGCCAAGCCAATATCCGATTCGCCATAGGCGGTGAAACAATCACCAAAGAGCGCCACTGTCGGCCGTTCCGAAGCCCGCGCTCGGTCCCGGCCCGCGGCTCCCCTACCCGCGCCGCGCCGCCCGGCCCGGCGATACAGGGACGGACCGAAATCCGGCAGAGGCCGTGCTGCGGCCAGACCCGCCAGGGAATTCAGCAGGGTCCGAACCAGGGGCAGGCGCTGCACGCGGTTGGCCAGGTTCGGCGCCAGGGCGCCCAACTGATTGACCAACCGAATATGGCCGAAGATCTGCGCCGCCGCCGGGGTGTGGCCGCTTTCCCGGTAGCCCTGGGCCAGATATTCCGCCTTCCAACGGGCGATATCCACGTTGCTGGGGCATTCCGTCTTGCAGGCCTTGCACGACAGGCACAGATCGAGCGTTTCCAGCGTGGCCGGATCCAGCCAGTCGGGACCATCCGGACGCTGGAAAACACTGGCCCGCAGCGCGTTGGCCCGACCGCGCGGCGAATGGCGTTCTTCCAGGGTGCTGCGGTAGGATGGACACATCGTTCCAGCGGCGGTCTTGCGGCAGAAGCCGGCGCCATTGCACATCTCCACCGCGCCCTGGAAATGCCCCTGGGCGGCGTAATCAAAATAGGTGTCAAGTCCGAGGCCCGGGTGTATTTGCTGCACCCGTAGATGGGTGGTGATCTGCGCGACGTCGCCAGGCCGCACGATAAAACCGGGATTCAAAATGCCCGCGGGATCGAAAATCCGCTTAATCTGCCGAAACGCACTCATCAGCTGTGGGCCGAAAAATTCTTCCAGCAACGGCCCGCGTGCCCGGCCATCGCCGTGCTCGCCCGACATCACGCCGCCGCAGGCGCGCGCCAGCCGGGCGATTTCCAGCGCGATGGCGTGCATGGCCTGGCGATCCTGCGTGGCATGCAGGTCCAGCAACGGTCGCACATGGAGCACGCCGACGGAGGCATGGGCGTAAAAAGCGGCCGTGGTGCCATGGGCCGCGACGATGCGTTTAAATTCGCGCACGAAATCCAAGAGCTGAGGAACTGGAATGGCGTTGTCTTCCACAAAGGTCAGAGGTTTGCGCTGCCCTGGCACCGCATGCAGAAGTGCTTCCCCAGCTTTGCGCAAGGTCCAGGCCTGGCCCATGGAGTCGGCATCGAGATAGGTGCGGGCGGGCGGAGCCGGCAGAGCGGCGGTTAGTCGCCGAAAGTACTCCGACAATTCCGCCGCCTGTTTATCGGCTTCATATTCCACATACAGGAGGGCCGCGGCGGTCTGGCCTTCCAATAGGGGCATCAATTCCAGATAACGACGACATTCGTTGTTGCCCGCGGCGGCGGCCAGCACCACGTCGTCGAGCAGTTCCACCGCGCTGGGCCGGGTGGCCAGAATGACCGGCAAAGCTGCAATCGCTTCGTCCAATGAGCCAAACGCCAGGATGGCCAGCCCGCGGGCGGCCGGCAGCGGCCTCAACTTCAGTCTGGCCGCGGTGATCACGGCGAGCGTTCCTTCGCTGCCACAGATCAAACCGGATAAGTCCAGATCCGCCGGCGCCACGCCGCGCTCCAGCTGGTCCAGCACCAGGTCGAGGGCGTAGCCGGCGTTACGCCGCACCAGTTTGGGGAAACGTTGACGGATCTCCGCGGCGTGCTGGCGTACCACGGCCGCGGTCTGCTCCGCGAGGCGCAGCGCGGCGGCGTGATGGCGCCCGGCGCCTGGTTCCAACCAGATCCACTCACCGCTGGTCAAAAGCACTTCCACCCCGGCCAGATTTTCACTGGTGCGGCCATAGCGGATGGAGCGGGCGCCGGCGGCGTTATTGCCAATGCAGCCGCCGATGGCGGCCTGAGCGATGGTGGCCGGATCGGGGGCAAAAAATAACTTCGAGCCGCCGGCGGCCAGGGCGCGGTTCAGGGATTCGATGCTCAGTCCCGGTTCAACCTCCGCCAACGCACCCGCCACATCCACGCGGCGAATCGCGCGAAAACCGGGGGAAAAATCAATCACCAGCGCCTGATTCGTGCATTGGCCGGCCAGGCTGGTTCCGCCGCCGCGCGGCAAAAGAGCGACCTTATTTTCCCGGCAGAAGTTCACCAGCGTCCGCACCTGTTCCGCGCGGCTGGGTATCACCACGCCCAAAGGGCGGACCTGGTAGAGCGAGGCGTCCGTGGCGTAGAGGATGCGGTCGTGATCTCCCAGACGCACCTGACCGACATCATAGCGCTGCAGGGCTTCGGCCAGCGGCTGCACATCGGCGGCGATGCTTTCCGATTCCCAAGCCGGCGCTGTGGGTAATGAAATAGTCCTAGTCATATGGTTTTTACCGTTTATCTCTTACGTCTGGCGGGTATGGGCCGCGGCGGCGAGGCCGAGAAGTGGCGCCCGGGCCGAACCGGCGGGCGCCGGTTTTTCCATCCGCATGATTTCTTCGGCCAGAACCTGGTAATCGGCGGCGCCCGCGCTGTTCGGGGCATAGGCAAAGATGCTTTGACTGAAGCTCGGGGCTTCCGCCAATTTGATG
>JAKCCC010000285.1 GCA_021838985.1 Planctomycetota bacterium | reverse complement strand
TGATCCGCGAGGGCCGATTAGAGCGCCGTCCCGGCAAAGGCGTTTTCGTCCGCACGCCTGCCACGCTGGATCGGCTGGTCCGCATTGTGGTCCCCGACGGCGGATCGGATCTTTTTGTGAAAGTGGCCCGCGGCGTCCAGGAGGCGGGTTTGAAAGCCGGGGTGCGTGCCCTGATCCATGACGCCCATGGGCGTCTGGAGTCAGACCTGGAAATGATCCGCCAGTTGCCGCGCTCCTCGGCGCGAGGCGCGGTGATTGGCTCGGTGCACCACCACGGTTTCGCGGAAACTCTTTACGCGTTAAAGGTCGCGCGCTATCCGTTCGTTCTGGTCGATGAAACCCTGCGCGACATCGCCGTGCCCAGCGTCGTCGCCGACAACTATGGCGGCGGGCGCCTGGTGGGCGAGGAATTGCTCCGCCGCGGTCACCGCCGGATTGGCTTCGTGGGTTTTCTGGGTGCGGACACCGCCCGGGCGCGGTTGGAGGGATTGCGCAGTGCTTTGGCCAACGCCGGCTTGGGGCTGCCCGATGCATGGGTTGGAAATTTGCGGGTGCAGTCCTCCGTCACCGACGAGGAAACCCTCGAACACGAGGTGACCCGCACCGTCCATCAACTGCTGAATCGGTCCGATCGGCCCACAGCCCTGTTTTTCGCCTACGACTTGATCGCCGCGCAGAGCTATGTGGTGCTTCGTTCCCTGGGCTTGCGCATTCCAGAGGACATCAGCGTCGTTGGATTTGACGGGATTCCCATGTGCCGTCTGCTGACACCGACTTTGGCTACCGTCTGCCAGCCGGCGCATGCAATGGGCCTGGCCGCCATGGAAATGTTGCTGGACTTGATGAGCGGGGACCCGCTGGCGGGAGGGTCACGAGTGGAAGCGGGCGTGGTTGACGGGGCGGCCCGTACGCCCGTGGCCATGGTTAGCCGGGCGGCCCGTACGCCCGTGGCGGTCGACGACGACTCGAAGGCCAACGGACGCGGCGACACGGTGACGCGGAAACACACAGAGGGGCGCAAGATAACCAGAAACGGGAAACTGGAAACCAGAAACTACGCGGAAGCCGCCTGGCACCGGGTTCTGCCCGTGACTTGGCAGGACGGTGATTCGCTCGGTCCCGCGCCGGGCGCGGCCGGAGATTTGACCACAAAGGACACGAAGAACACGATGGCAACCGATGGCCCGCGGTCGCCGTGGCGACCGTGAGATGAAGAATCGTAAGCACCGCGTTTCAACGCGGTGAACCGATGGAGACGGGTTTCTGGGTTACAGAAATCAGGGAACTGTAAGGGAAAACATAAGGATCACGCGAAGCCGCGAAGAGCGCGAAGGACGAGTTAGAGGACCCGGGAGCGGTGGTTGAGGCGAAGTGAACTCGGCAAGGATTTTAAGGGAGCATTTAAAAAAGGTATTTTCGCGGTCTTCGCGGCTTCGCGTGAGGAAACGGTATTTGTTCCGCCCCGGCGGATGCGGGTTTGCCCCGGATCGCGTGATCCGGGGCCGGCTTTTCGCGGGGCGTTATAAAAGGGAGGTGCCTTATGGTACGGCAGGATTTACTTCCGGATGGCGGCGTTTCCGTGGTGCACTCGCACGAGTTCCGACGCTTGGGCGGTGGCCGGAGGTCCGTAGTGGTCCATACGTACAAGGAGTTGGTCAAGTTTGAAACTGGAAACCGATGGCAGCATCCGGACCGCGGTCAGGATGCACGGGAAACCGGCTTTACCCTGATCGAGCTGCTGGTGGTGATCTCGATCATTGCGATCCTTGTTTCCATTCTGCTGCCCGCCTTGGCCAAGGCCCGGGAACTGGCCAACCGGGCCGTCTGCATGGCTAACATCCGGGGGATCATCCAGTCGATGCTCACGTACGGCCAGAGCAGCAACGGTACCTTCCCGGCGAACGGGCCGATGGCCGGCTCCGGCCAAGGCCAGCCGGGTTGGCTCAATGGCAACGAAGGTTCCTACAGCAACGCTCCCACCTGGGTGGCGGCTTGGGGCCTACCCGCTGCCGGCGAGACCCCGCAGGAGGTGGTCCAGCGGTGGTACAACCTCGGTGGCGCCAACTGGATCGCCTCGCCCATGGCGGGGATGTGGATACTGGTTCTCCAGGGCTATACCACGCCGGCCAGTTTCATCTGCCCGTCGGATGCGATCGGTTCGGTCTACGTTTCTGCGGAATACTGCCAGAAGAGCGGCCAAAACACAGCCTGCGAAATTTTCGGGACCCAGCCCGGCGACCCCGAACCTGGAATTCAACAGACCGGCGCCGGCGAAAGCTACTCGGTGGCCTTTCCGTGGCCATGGAACCCCGGGGGAACCGGGAATCCGGTTCCCAACACTATCGCCGTGGCCCCTGGCCTGTGGTGGAGTACCACCGGCGCCAACACCCAAGTCCCGCTGATCAGCGATATGGCGCCAAGCGACGGAACCAACACGAATGGTGACGGCCCGGGCATGGGCACGTTCCAGCGCATTACCACGACGCTGCCGACGGCCAACACCTACGGCCCGTATATTTACAACTCCGGCAACCATGCCGGCGATGGCCAGAACGTGGGCTTCGGTGATGATCACGTCACCTGGGAAACCTCCCCCTACGTGGGCCAGAACGGCGACAACATCTTTACCTGGCACAACTACGGGGCGGGTACGGTGAGCGTAATCAACGGCACTACGGATACCAACCAAGTGGGCCTCGCCTGGGGCGATCCGTTGGGCGCCCCACGCGTGGATACGCGTGCGGCGCCATTCGATACCTGCATGACACCGGTTAGGACGGTGAACCCCAACGCGTGCGCTTCCGGTCAAGCATGGTGACGGCTGCTGTCGGGGAAAGCCTCGCCGGCGCCAGAGTTAAGCATCGGCAGTAACAGGGAAAACGGTTCCTGGATGGAGTGTTTATGCCCGATGATGTGTGGGGCCTGAAGGGGCCGATAGGTTCACCCATTCCCGCCAGCTGTTTCGCGGCGGGGAATATCGACCGGCGCCATTTTATTGGGGGCGCACTGCTGGCCGGTTTGGCGGCGGTGGGCGGCGCCAACCGGAGGGGGGCAGACCCGCCTGGGGTGCCGGCGGCCGGCCATGACATCGCGCTGCGGGCAGGGACACGTGGCATCGGCGCGGCGGAGGTTGCGGATCCGCCCGGCAGACCGCGCCTGGCTAAAGTGTTGATGGGAACCCCCTGGCTGGGGTCGTTGCCGCCACAATCGCAGGGCAAGGCTTTCCGCACCTTATTTGAGCATCCCCAGCAGTGGTCGCAGACACGCTCGCTGGCGCAGGACCTCTTGATTGCCGATTGGCAGTCCGCGCATTTTTCGGACGGCGATTTGCGCCGGTGGTTCCGCCAGCTGCGTCAATGGAATATCGGTTTGGAGTTCGAAGTCGGTGCGGTTAAGCCATGGGGCCAGACCAGTCAGGCGACTTTGCACGCGGATCGCCCGCTATGGGATCGGGTCTTGCGGCTGGGGGCGCCGCTGCATTCGCTAGGGATGGATGAGCCGCTGTGTTGTTGCCGCTTCGCCATTCATAAACCGGACCGCTATGCGGTGCGGGAAACGGCGGATTTTATCGCCGCGGTGCGCCAGCATTATCCTGAAATTTTGATCGGCGATATTGAACCCTACCCGAGCCTGTCCTTGCGGGATCATGTTTCTTGGATCGAGGCCCTGGAAAAACGCCTGGCGGAGTTGCACGTGCGGGGACTGGACTTTTATCGGCTGGACGTGGATTGGATGGTGTTTTTAATTCGCCAGCAAGGCAGTTGGCAGGAGGTTCGCAAGCTGGAAGATTATTGCCATCAGCGTCACTTGCCTTTCAGCCTGATTTACTGGGCCGCCAACTATCCCTGGTTGCAGCGGATGAACCTGGCGGACAATTCCACCTGGTATGTTGGGATTATGAGTCAGGGCTACAACTATGCCGCCATCGGCGGGCGCCCGGATCAGTGGGTCATTGAAAGCTGGGTCGGCGCGCCGTCGCGCTGCGTGCCGGAGACAGCCGATTGGACGTTTACGCGGTCGGTGCGGGATTTTGCCCGGAAATTTACCCGGTTGTAGGTCTTAGGTTTTAGGGGTCAGCGGTTCCGAAAAAGCGAAATCGCAAGTACCGCGTTTCAACGCGGTGAACCAA
>JAKCCC010000001.1 GCA_021838985.1 Planctomycetota bacterium | reverse complement strand
TTTCCCTGGTCATTGTGGGTTCAGCGCAGCGTGGCGGCGCCGTCCGCCGCAGCCGCACCGCGCGCCCAGGCGCGCAGGAAAATCGCGTTGCGACGAATGGCCTCTGCGGCCGGCAGTTCGGCCTGATCTTGCTCCGCCACGACCCAGAGACCCGGTTTGTTTTTCGCCACCCATGCTGCGGCCTGCTTTAACGGGGCGACGCCAGCACCGAGCAGCACCGTTTTGGCCTCCGGTCCGGCGGTGGAGAAATCTTTCAGGTGGATGGCACCGAGGCGATTTTTCATCCGTTCCAGCAGCGCCAGCGGATCTGCGCCACCGCGGATTACCCACCCGATATCGGGACAGAAACCCAGCTCCGCGCCCCCCTCGGCGAGCAGGGCCTCGATAACCCGACCGCCTGCGGTGAATTCCCAATCATGGTTATGATACAGCAAATGCACCTTTCGGCGATGGCATTCGCTGGCGGCCTGGCGCAGCCTGGCCAAATCGTTCTGGAACTGTGCCTCATTCTCGAACTTCAGGCCGGAATACATCAGGCACGGCACGTTTATGGCGTTCAAATAGTCCAATACCTGAGCCAACAGCCCGCGTTCCGCGCCGGCCTGGCCGGTATCCGCGAGGTTGCCCCCCACATGGGTGGCGAGGAGAGTAAGGTGTGCTCGCTCCAACATATCCCGCAGCTGGTCCGGCGGTGTCCGCTGGATGTGCCGGAATCCGATTTCCACGCCCGCGTAACCCGCGTTCGCGACGGCGGCAAACACACGGGGTAGAAATTCACACTGTCGCTCGCCGAAGGTTATGGTTTGGCAACCCAGGCGAAACGGTTCAAAGGTTTCTCGATACATAATATGATCTTTTCCGGCTCTTCGGCACGCCGCGGACTCTGAAGCCTTGGCCCAGCGCGGCCATTTTCAGGGTATGGTTCGCGTTCGACCGCTCCACCGACGCTATCGATGGTAAGCGATATATACAGGGTCGTCAACCTGCACCCAACCTGCACCCGGCACGCCGGAAATTTGCAGCCCATCGGAATCCTTGACGCGTGCAGCGCCGGATGTTAGGTTCAATGGACACGCCGCCAACAGCGGCCGAATGGCAGCGACTCAAAGGGGTCATCCGAGGAGAAAAGGCATGGGCGCCAGGTTTCGGTACGATCGTAAAATCGGTATCTCTTGCACCGTCATAACGTTGGCTACGCTGGGAATAGGCTCCTTGGCGTTGGCCGCGGGCAGTGACATTGCCTCGGGTCCGCCGGCCCTGGCACCGGTGCCCACGACCGTCCCATTCGTGCCGCCGCCGGCCACGCAACCGCAACCAGTGACAGCGGTCGCGCCGGCCACGCAACCGCAACCAGCGACAGCGGTCGCGCCAGCCGCGCCAGCCAGGAAAAAGTTCATTGGTGAAGTGACCGCCACGGATGTCAATGTTCGCAGCGGGCCGGGGACGGCTTATTATCCGGTCGGTGAATTAACACGCGGTGATCTGGTCCGGGTGGTCGCGAGCATCAAGAGCCAGCAGGGAAACTGGTATCGCATCGAAGCGCCGGCCGGAACGCGCTGTTATATCGCGCGCCAATATGTGCAGGTTGGGGCCAACGGCAATAGCGGCACGGTCAAGGGAAACTTTATTAACCTTCGTGCGGCCAGCGCTATAACCCCGCACAGCCGTTACGCTGTCATTGGCCGCGTGCGGCAAGGGGTGCGGGTGTCCATTACCGGCCAGGCCGGCAAGTATTTTATTATCCGGCCCCCAACTGGCGCCGCGCTGTACCTGGCCGGGCAATTTGTGCGTCCAGCCGCGGCCGGCAGCATTTATGTCACGCCGCATCTAAGAATGCCGCCCGGTTATACCGGTTCCGGCTTACCAACGCTTTCCGGGCCGGCCAGGGGTGGCTACGGCAGCCCCGCGGCATCCACCGCGCGTGCGACCGAGCCGGGCGGCAGCGCTGCGCGACAGTCTGGCCTGGCGTCAGCTAGTTCGAAGGTTTCCAACGTGGCGCCCAAGGGCGCCGTTTTGCCCCCGCCATCAGAGCAAACGATTTACGCCCAGCTGAAGCGGTTGAATCACCAGACGGTGCTGGAATTTCACAAGCCGCTGCCGCAGGAAACCCAATTAGCCGCGCTGCTTAAACAATATCAGGGTTGGTGCGCCCGGCAGCACCTGCCGGCTTTGCTGCGGGGTAACGTGCGGACGTGGTGCAAGGTGATCAAGAAACGGATAGCGCTGCGGCAGTTGGCTCTTACCACCAGCAAGAGTGAGTCCGTCTCAAAGTTGATCCGCCCGTGGCAGAAGCAGTGGAAGCAATCGCAAAAGGCCCTGGCCAAGCTGATGGTGCGGTCGCCCTTCCTGGCGAAAGGGGTTTTGCGAACCAGCCTGGCGACAAAGAATTACGCGCTGGTGGATCCCCGCACCGGTCGGGTAATCGCGTATCTTGAACCCACCAACAAGATCGCTTTGTCCAAACTGCTTGGGCTGTATATTGGCGTAAAAGGGATCATTACGGGTAAAACGGGCCTGACCGTGCGAATCATCCAGGCCGCCAGCGCCACGCTTCTACCAACGCCAAAAATTCGCCGCGCTACAAGTGGTACGCCCAGCGATACCACGACCCCCGCCGCCGGCTGACGCCGCGATCAATCCTTGGCGCGGGGTGGAGGGTGATTTCGGCCGCACCGATGGTTTCGGAGGGGGAGGCAAGTTCGGCCACGGCGCTGGCGGCCGGTGAAGCGAGTCCGTTTGCCGCGTCAGAAGCGGCGCCTCCCGAGGGCAGGGAGCGAAAATAGCTTGTAACCGTTTACGGGCCGGAATGGTATGGGGTTATCAGGAAATAACCTTTACATTTCGGGGGAACGTCGGTGTGTGGCGGGGCGCGGAGTGCCAGGCCGCAAGCGGGCCTGTGGCGGCATCGGTCGCTGAAATCGGTAAACCCTTTCGGGTATCCCAATACAGCTCTCCTGTAGCGGAAAATCACCACTTAGCCAGCTGGGATCTAACGAGCCGCCGGGTCGAAACGGAACACAACGTCAAAAACTTTTCCGCCGTGTTTGGCGGCGATGATTTCTTCCTTAATCATGCAAAGCTTCACGGTATCCACGCGGAAGGCCGTACGAAAATTACTTTCCAGGCCGCGGCCCATCCCTTCGAAGAAAAGCAGGTCGGCGTCGGCGGCCTGGGCGTTGCATTCGTCACTGACCTGGCGCAGGTCCAGCAGGGGTGTCGTGCCGCCGGAGGAAGCGGCGGCGATGCGCCCAGCCGCCAGCAGTTCGCGCATCAGCGGATCCACGTCCGAGGTCCGGTCCAGCACGGCCCGCAACTCCGCAATGGTAATGTCGTTAAGTGCCGGTGCTTCATTGGCCAGCAGGCAAACCGTGCCGCCGCGGCGGGCGAGCCAGCGGGCCAGAGGTAGCACCCCCAGAATCGCATCACTGCCGGCATTGTCCATGAAAAACAGCGTTTTATGATAGTCACCCCGCAGTAGACGTGGCGCAAACGCATCAAAATGGTCGACCAACCATGGGCGCCGGTCGGCCAAAGAGGCGCGAACTTTCAGAAAATCCGGCGAGGTATCAGCAAATTGCCCAGCGGTGGCCGAGGCGCCTAAATCGAAAATGTTCCCGGCGAAAACGCCTTCCACCAGAAGCTGCAAAGTCTTTGCGGGATCCGTACAGCGGTCAAGGTCCGCAATGACGGCCGGATATAGCGCCAGCATCGCCCTATTCTCGCGCTGTTTGCTGACCAGAAATGGATCGGGGATGCCGTAATGGCGCAGGCAGGTTTGGCGGAGGCTAGCCAGGGTCTGCAGATTTAGCTCGCCGTAAAAGTCCGGTTGACGGCGGAGGCGTTCCATCTGGCTGGTCAGATCCGCAGCGCAGGCCCGGGCCTGGACGGCGCCATTCGGACCGTAGGTTTGTTCCGCGAGGGGAACGATCAGCGTGACCGTGTGGGAGACGATGTAATCCAGCCAGAATTCACGGAACGGTTGATCCGTAAGCATATTCTGCGTGCAGGGGTAATAGTTGGTCGGATCGTGGAGCAGGCTGAAGATGGGCATGACGAAAGTAAACAGTAAAAGGTAAAAAGCGGAACGGAAAAACTTAAAGGACGCACCAGTGGTCCGAGGCCAGGGGTTAATCGGCGCTGAAGCGATATTCCACCACGTGCCGATATTCATGCGGGGGCGTCAGTAGGATCGAGGGAAAATGGCTGAAGTGCAGCGCATCGGGAAAGTGCTGGGTTTCGAGACACAAGCCGGCGTACTGGGGGTAAACCCCGCCGATGCCGCGCAGCGAGCCGTTGAGGAAATTTCCCGTGTAAAGCTGAATCCCTGGCTGCGTGGTCCATACTTCCATTACGCGGCCGCTAGGCCGATCGCGCAGGCGCGCCGCCAGGCGCAACTCGTCCGGGCCGCCGCGCAGTACAAAATTGCAGTCATAACCGCCGGGCACCCGCTGGATATCCCGGCCCACCGGCTTGGCTTCAGTGAAATCGAAAGGCGTGCCGGCGACGCGCCGAATTTCCCCAGTGGGAATCAGCTCGGCATCGCCAGGGGTGTAGAAGTCAGCCGCCAGAAAAAGTTCGTGATCCAGAATGTTTCCCTGGCCGGCGCCGCGCAGATTAAAATAACTGTGATTGGTCAAATTGACCGGGGTGTTTTGATCCGACCGTGCCGTCATCTCCAGGCGCAGCGTGCCTTTTTCGGGCAGGCTGTAGGTGGCCCGGACCTCGAGATTACCCGGAAAGCCCTCCTCTTTATCAGGACTCTTATAGCTAAATTCGACCGCCGGGGTGGTCCGAGAAGAGCGATCTTGGGCCGTCCAGAGGCGCCTGGCCATGCCGGTGGGGCCGCCGTGCAGCGAATGGCGTCCGTTGTTGGCGGTGAGGGAATACGTCTTGCCGCGATGAGTGAAGGCCGCCCCCGCGATTCGGTTGGCCACCCGTCCGACCACGGCGCCGAAATAGGGGTGTGGCCCGAGATAAGGGGCCAACTCGGCGAAACCCAGTACGACGTCAGCGGTTTGGCCGCGCCGATCCGGCGTGTGTAATTCTGTAAGGATGGCGCCGTAAGAAATCACCTTCACCTTCAGACCATGGCCATCCTCCAGCGTAAAAAGTTTTACCGGCGTGCCCTCCGAGGTTTGGCCGAAATGGCTCGGTTCGATGCGCATGGTGGGCATTATCAAATTGCGGTTCGGAAATGTCAAATCACTTTGGACTTGACGGTCTTGCAGGGTGTGGCCAGACTTTGTGGCAAGGACGCGCGGCATAAATGCCGCCGTTAAGACGGTTGGAGGTTTAACGCTATGGCCGGTGGTTGGCGTTTGCCACGAAATATGGCCACACCCATTCGCTGGTCCCGGTCTATAATAGTCCAGATGGGCGGTAAATCCGGACGCTGCGGCGAACGACGAAAAGGCCGCGCATAGAGAAAGGGCAAGATGGAAGACCAATCGAACGCCGCTCGCGGTCCCGCGTGGTGGGCACTGGGGGGCTGGGCCGGAGCGGTGATTATCGCGGCAACCCTGGCGGTCCAGGCCTTTGATCGTCAGCTCAACAGCCTCTCGAGCGCGCATCCTACCGATATCAATGACTTTAACCGCTGGCTGCTCCTGTTGCCGAAGTTGCTCTTTAAGCATATGGCGATCCACAACACCCGCTGGCCCATGCCACCGGTGACTATTCTTCTGCTATCGCCGTTTTCCCTGCTCTCGTTTCCGAGCGCCCAGTTCGTATGGGTGCTGATGAAGCTGCTGTTGGTGGCGGTGATTCTTTATTGTGGTCTAGGAATGATTCGCCGGGCGGGCGGGCGGATTACCGCGCTGCCCCTGCTGCTGGCGATTCTGGCCTGGATGTGGCCGGTCATCGGCGATATGCAGGAGGGGCAGATGAACTTGCTGATGCTCGCGCCGATGATGCTGGGGCTTTGGTTGGTGCAGAGGGAGGACCCTTTAGGGGATGCACTGGGCGGACTGTCCCTGGCGCTGGCGGTGTGCATTAAAGTGACGCCGATTATTTTTCTGATCTATCTGCTCTGGAGGCGGCGCTGGCGCGCTGGGGCGGCGATGGCGGTCGGCATTGTCTTGTGGCTCTATTTGCCGCTGACCATCGCCGTGGGCTGGCCGCAGGCGGTTTTGTGGAATCAGCAATATTTGCGGGTGATGATTTTACCGTATATTTTTCAGGGGGCGGTAAAAGTGCCGCAAGGAGAGTCGCTGCCCAGTTTTCTGTTGCGCCTGATCTGCCACGTGCCGGCGTTTACCACATACCACCAGGGTGTGCATAAGAATTACTTTGTCAACGTCCTGGCCTTAAGCCGTCCTGCGGCGGAAGGGCTTATTCGAGCCGTGTTGGTGGTTATAGGCGGGCTTGGTCTGTTCTGGATGCGGCGACGGCTGCCTAGCCTGCGCTGCCCACGCTATGTCCTGGAAATCGGCGCCGTCGCGGCGTTTATGCTCTGGGCCGAGGAATGGGCGTGGGTGCCGGACTATGTGACGCTAATCCTGACCTTGCTGGCGACGGCGATGATTGTGGCGGATCCTCTGGTCCGAAAAGCGGCGGCGTGGCGCGCGACTTTGGCGCTGGTCGCGGCCGCGGTGCTGATGTTATTGACCTCCGATATCGTCAAGATTTTCGGCCCGCATGCGGCGAACTATGGACGAACCGCCGATCCGGCGTTATTGGCTGGTATACTGCTGGTGCTGGCTATTCTGACGGCCGGCGGCGCCCGCCGGTCCGAAGCGGTGGCGCAGGAGGAAACCATGGCTATGAACCCGGAGCGGATGGTAACAGGCGGAAGAAAGTAAAATGGACTATGGTCCAGCGCGCCCTGGTCGCCATGGCGACTAAATTAAGCCGCAACCCAATAGAGAGCCCCCGCGTCGAAGAGTCGCCGGGGTGATCTCCGCCGGGAGTGGGGTTTCGGCTGGAATACCGGGGATTCCCTGGCGACCAAAATCTTTGCGCGACGCGAAGAAACGCGAAGATTATGATACGGATCTCTGGCTGGCTGCGGTAGGGTTCGGGGAATGGCCGCATGGTGGAAAAAGGTGACAGCAAAAGCCTGGCGCCGGTTCTTCCCGGTGTGACGCTGGGCCGGAGTGTGTGGGCGGATAAAGGCCACCTGCAGTTCGGCTTTTCGCGGTCGGGTGGGCCGGGGGGGCAAAATGTCAATAAAGTGAACACGAAAACGGAGCTGCGCATCCATCCGGATGATTTACACGGCTTGTCCGAGCGGGCACGCACACGTCTTTTGCGGTTGGCCGGGCGGGCGGTCGACGCCGCCGGATGTTTGGTTTTGGTCAGCGGCAGCGAACGTACGCAGGAGGCCAATCGGCGGACCTGTGTGGCCCGGCTGCGCGGTCTGATCGAACGGGCTTTGGTGGAACCGAAGATCAGGCGCCAATCGCATCCGACCGCCGCCAGCGAGCGGCGACGTCTGGAACGAAAAAAGGCCCGTTCCGTCATTAAGCAGCAACGGCACGAGGCCCGGGCGGCGTGGTAGGCCCGAAGGCGGTGAGAAGGTGCAAGACATGCGCGAGGTTGGAGCGGCGGATAACGCCTTGGATGTGGCGATGGCACTCGCCCGGCTCGCGGCCGACACACGCTGCCGCGACGTGGTGCTGTTGGATGTTCGCCGGCGCTCGCCCGTGGCCAAGTTTTTTTTGATTGCCACCGGCATTTCCCCGCGGCAAATGCGCACGGCGGGGGAGGCCTTGGCCGCCCTGGGCAAAGCCAGCGGCTTTAAGGCGTGGCGCAGCAATGGCTACGATACCGCCAAGTGGATCCTCATTGACTTCGTGGAAATCGTGGCCCACCTATTCGATGAAACCAGTCGACAGTTCTACGACTTGGAGCTGCTGTGGGGCGATTGCCCGCGCCTAGGCTGGCGCGAGACTCCGGGCGAGGCCCCCGTGGCTCAAGCCACAGCCCCCAGCGCGGCGTCCGAGGGTGCCGGGACCAAAGCGGCGGCCGTCACGTCAGCGGAGCGGGACCGAAGCTTGGGTGAGGCGGATCAATGGGAAGCTCAGATCGTTGCGGCGGATGAAAATGTCGAAGAACTCGCGGAAGCACAAATGATGTGGAATGAGCGTGCCCCAGCCGAGGAGAAACTCCCAGCGGAATCCGCGGTCATGGAAGTGGAAATTTCGGCGACTTCGCCGGCCGAGGATTCTCCAGCGCGGCCGCGCCGGAAGCGTTCGACCGCCAAGCCGCAAGCCAAAAAAGCAGCGGCGCAGGAACCCGCCCGGCCGAAGGGCGCGGTCACCGGTGTCAGCGGTTCTAAAAAGCGAAGGCGAATCACGAAAAAAACGGGAGCCGGCCAGTGATGCCCATCGAAGATATTCTCAAGCCACGGTTCAGCACGGCCATAGGCCTGGCGTTTGGCTCGGAATATGCTGGCAATCCCATGGTGCAGGCTGCGGATCCGAAATTTGCTGATTATCAGTGCAATGCGGCGTTGGCGCTGGCGCGGCGGTTGTCGCAGCCACCGCGGAAAGTCGCCGAGCAAATCCTGACCCATCTGTCGGTGGAGGACCTGTGCGAATCACCACAAATCGCCGGACCAGGATTTATTAATTTGCGGCTTCGCCCGGCCTGGCTGGCGCAGCAGTGCGCAGCGCTGACGCGTGAAGCGGAAAGTCCCGCCCGGGCGGGCGTGGAAGGCGTGGCCGTTGGGCAGACCGTGGTGGTGGATTACGGTGGACCGAATCTGGCCAAGGAGATGCACGTTGGACATTTACGGAGCGCCGTTATCGGCGACGCTATCGCGCGCGTCCTGGCCTTCCTTGGCCATGGCGTGGTGCGACAAAACCATGTCGGCGATTTCGGCACCCAGTTCGGCATGTTAATCCGGCAGGCGCGGGAACTGGCTGCGACGAGCCGGAACGAGGCAACTATCCCCATCACGGATTGGGAGGCCTGCTACCGCCAGGCCGTCCAGCGTGATCGCGAAGACCCGGTCTTTGCAGCGCAGGCACGCCAGGAAGTGGTGAAGCTGCAACAGGCGGATCCGGAAACCGTCCGCTTGTGGCAGGGCATCTGCCAGGAAAGCCGGCGGCATTGCCGTGAAATTTTTGAGATGCTCGGCGTAGCTCTTTCCGAGCGCGACATACGTGCGGAAAGTTACTACAAAGATCGGCTGGCGCCCATGGTCGAACGCCTGCGCCGCGCCCTGGAATTGGGCGGCGAAGGGCCGAAAGTGGGCCTGGCCGAAGTGTTTGATCCGCAGCGCCGGCGGGCGGTGGATGTAACGGCCTTAACCGCATCCGCGGCGTTGGAGGCCAGCGGCGCCCTGGCCGGGGCGGAAGCGGTGGAGCGCGTAGCCGAGGCGGTGGAAGAAAAGCCCCCGGTGGTCATGCGCCCGTTCGCAGCCGAATCCAATGGGGCGTGGTGCGTTTTTTTGCCGGGGTATGTGGACCAAGATCACAACCCGGTTCCTTTAATCGTGCGTAAAGCTGACGGAGCTTATTTATACGCGGCCACGGATTTGGCCGCCCTGTACTTTCGCATTCAGGAAGCCAAGACCACATCGGAAGAGCAAGCCCCTTGGAACCGCGACTGGCGGGCGGATCGTGTGATTTATGTCACGGATGCCCGTCAGAGCCAGCATTTTGCGATGCTGTTCGACACGGTGCGCGCCGCGCATTGGGATAGGAATCCCATTACTGGCGCCCCGGTCCGCCTGGAACATGCCGCGTTTGGGTCACTGCTGGGGGAAGATGGCAAACCATTCAAGACCCGTTCCGGAGAATCCATTAAGCTCCAGGAGCTGCTCACGGAAGCGGTGGATAAGGCGGCTGCCGTGGTGGCTCAGAAGAATCCACTGCTGTCCGAAGCCACGCGCCGCCAGGTGGCCAAGGCGGTTGGAATCGGGGCGGTGAAATATTCCGATTTGCGGCAGGATCGCACCAGCGATTATGTTTTTTCCTGGTCCCGCATGCTGGCGCTGGACGGCAACACCGGGCCGTATCTGCAGTATGCCTACACCCGCATTCAGAGCATTCTGCGCAAAGCGGATGCCGCGAGCAGCGCGCCGGCCCGTGGAGAACACGCAGGGCGCAGCGCCGCGGCGCCCTTACAATTGGAAACGCCGCAGGAAATCGCGCTGGCGCGGCGTTTACTGCAGTTCGCCGGCGTGGTCCATGCGGTGGGGCGTGACCTTAAACCACATTATTTGTGCACCTATCTGTACGAACTGGCGGTGGAATTTTCCGCCTTTTATGAAAGCTGCCCCGTGCTGCAAGCCGGCGTCGAGGAGTTACGCTTCAGCCGCCTGCGACTATGCCGACTTACGGCGGCGGTCCTGCGGGTGGGGCTCCAGGAATTGCTGGGCATCGCTGTGCTGGACGAAATGTGACCGTCAAACATGGCTGAGCTGGATCCATCCCAGGCCGACAGGTTGGTGCTGCGTTGCGGCACCCGAGGCAGTCCATTGGCGCGGGCGCAAGGTGAATTGGTGCGGCAGCTGTTGGCGCCGCATATTGGCGCATGGGTGGTGGAACTGATCGAAATCGTCACCAGCGCCGACCGCCAACCGGATCGGCCGCTGAGGGAGTTTGGCGGTAAGGGCCTGTTTGTCAAAGAAATCGAGGAGGCTTTAAGAGAGGGGCGGATTGATCTGGCGGTGCATTCGGCCAAAGATGTTCCCACGACTTTACCACCGGGGCTGGTCATCGCCGCCACACCTCCACGCGGAGCCCCCAATGATGTGTGGATCAGCCGGGACGGAAAATCCATTGCCGATCTGCCGCGCGGAGCCTTGGTAGGAACGTCCTCTCCGCGGCGGCAGGCCCAGGTGCTGGCGCGGCGACCGGATTTACGCGTCACGGCGATCCGGGGCAATATTCAAACGCGCCTCCAAAAAGTGCGCGACGGAGTAGTGGAGGCCACGCTGCTGGCCCAAGCCGGCCTGGAGCGGAGCGGTCTGCAGCCGCGGCCAGGGCATATTCTTCCGGTCGAAGAATTCATCCCGGCCGGCGGGCAGGGCGCCCTGGTGCTGCAGACCTGCGGTGATGACGAGGTGGTGCGAACCCTGCTTAAGCCCATCCACGATCCGATCGCGGCCGCGGCGTTGGAATTTGAACGGGGCCTGATCGGAGCATTGAACGGCAGCTGCCTTTCGCCCATCGGCGTGTGCGCCTTACCGCGGGGACAGGTCAACGGGAAAGCCCAATCGGGTTGGATCGTGCGGGCGTTCGTCGGTTCGCTGGATGGAGGGCGCACGGCCCGTGTCGCGCTGCTGAGCGAGGACGCTACACCGGCTGGTCTGCAGGCCTTACAGCCACGTTTGCTTGAGGCGCTGATGCAGCGCGGGGCGAAGGAAATCTTAGACGAGATTCGGGCCTCCAGTGGATCCGTGTAGCCGGCCATATGCCGATGGTCGTTGCGAACGTGGCTGAACCAGCCCAGAGCGAACCTGCCGTCGGTTACAAGCCCAGGTGCCGAGACCGCGTGACGGGAGATTGCCGGAGGCTCGCGCTTCCCGAAAAATGGGCAGACCTCTGGCCAAGCCAAGGCCAGGGTCGGCTGGCAGTTCAACGATCTTTCGGATACAATACAGCAGTTGGCACGGGTGTAGCCGGATTTTTCGACAACCATAGTGGAAGTTCCGGTGAGCCGGGACCGCTTCTGGACGCCGAAAGCGGCGAGACGTCGCTTCCACACCAAGCCATCTTTCTTTGCCGCTGTGGCGCGGCCAAGGGTTTGCCAAGAATCCGGCCCGACCCGTTGGCACGAGATCACAAGATCAAGATAATGATCAAGCAAGAGACTTGGCAATCCTATTTGCGTGCGGTCCGAGAAGGTTCACGGGCCGGGTCACGCTCTGGCTTTGGTTCATTCGCCGGGTCCGCGACCGGTCTGGCCGGCCTGCCCCCCGCACGGGCGGCGCATTGGAAAGAGGACGGCTGGCGACAGCAAACTACCGCCGGAGCCTATGAATGTTGGCATTTCGAGGCGTTCGACGCCAGCGGCGGCGGTGTGGTGGTGGATATCTTTGATGGGATGTATTTCCACCCGCAGTATTTACGCCAAAGTGCGACCGGTTATCGTTCGCCCCGTAAACGGAGCGGTTCGGCCTGGCAGGAGGTTTCGCCGGCGCTCTATCCGGGTGCGGCGATTTCCTTTTTCCAGGGGTACCGTCCGGTCGCACGGGCCATCAACCTGTATCCGCCGGGGGCGGCCAGGGGCGAGCCTGGATCAGCGGAATTTTCAATAGGCCCGAATCATATCACGCTGCGCCAGGACGGCAGCTTCGGTCTCGTGGCGCGGGGGTATCCGATGGTTGCCGGACTGGCTGGGCCGCATTACCGTACGGATCAGTGTCTGCTGGTGGAGCTGACCTTTCAACCGACCTTCACGGGCGTACAGCACGTGCAGCCTTTGCGGCCGGCTTCCCTGCAGGGGGGCCATCCCACCTGGGTGATCAGCGCACCGCACTGTCAGGTCAGCGGTCGGATTCAACATCTCGATTCTCTCCGCGAGACCGTATTGTTGGATATGCCCTTGTGCTGCGCCGGCGGTCACGATCATTTTTACGGGGAGTCGCCCCTGACGCTGGATGCCGGGGCTTTAAGCCGCGGACGGGCGGTCGGGTCAGATTGGGCGCTGACTTGGCATCACGCCGAAGGGCGCCGGTCCGCCGCGGCGTCTGGCAGTATCGGCATATTTGGGCCGGGGGCCGAAAGAATATTTGTGGATCAGCCCCGGTGGTCCATCCGTCACAGCCGCCGCGGTGACTACTGGATGCGTTATCCGGCGCTCCTGAAATTGCAGGGTGCGGATGCCGCGGGCCGTGAGGCTGAACTGCTGGTTCGGCGGGAGGGCGTCTTGGAATCCTCTCCCTGGTCGGTGCTGAGCCGTTGCAGCATAGAATTGCGTTGCGGTCGCAGCGCGCCGCGGTGGGCCGCGGGGGCGACCATGGAAACCTTGGATCTGCGGCGTCTGGCTTGGCCAATCCTCAGCGACTTGGCCCTGCGCTGCATCTACCGTGTTCCGGCCGACGATCCTCTCTGGCGGCAATAGTCGCCGGGTTTTTCTTATTTCATAAAACTTGTTATAAAAGTAGGTAGGCGGCCTGCCGCAGGGCTGCCTATGGGATATGAAAATATGCATTGCCCCAAGGTTGCCGCGAGCGACTAAACTGCAGCGCGGGGTTGGGCGCCACGGGAGTTCCCAAGACCCGTCGCTGCAAGTTTATCCGCCCGCGGCGGACTCCGGGCTATGAGGGGGCGGCGGGGCGACTTTCAGGACCGTTACCGCAACCGGATTGAAACTTTCTATGGCCAAACGCTCCATCCCTGGCAAGACCAATCCTACCCCCACGGAAAGCCGGCGCCGCGTCGCTCGCGTCGGGGCAGGGGCGAAACCCGAGCGACTGAACCGCAGCGTCGCACCGGCTGCACCGGCTGCGGTGGTGCGGGAATTGGCCAAGGTTGCGCCGCCAGCACGTCCCATGGGGATGGGATTGGCGTTTGATCAGCCGATTCTGAAATTGGAGCGGCAGATTAACGAACTCATCGCGTTGCAAGAGCAAAAGGGTATCGATTATGGCTCCGAGATTGCCCAACTCCGCGGCAATCTTGCCGCGCTGGTGAAAAAAACCTATGACCATTTGTCGGCTTGGGAAACGGTGCAGGTGGCCCGGCATCCGGCACGACCGCAAACCCGCGACTATATCGAAATGATCGTCAAAGATTTCGAGGAACTGCATGGTGACCGCCGGTTTGCCGACGATCCGGCGGTGGTCACGGGAACCGGTCGCATTGCCGGCCACAAGATCATGTTGGTGGGCCATCAAAAGGGGCGGGATACCAAGGAAAAAATTACCTGCAATTTTGGCTGTGCCCATCCGGAGGGATATCGCAAAGCGCTTCTGAAAATGCAACTGGCCGCCAAGTTCGGGTTGCCGGTGGTGAGCTTTATCGATACCCCGGGTGCTTATCCCGGTGTCGGTTCGGAGGAACGCGGCATTGCGGAGGCCGTCGCCGTGAATTTGCGGGAGATGTCTCAGTTGGCGACACCGATTGTCTGCGTCGTGATTGGCGAGGGCGGCTCCGGCGGGGCGCTGGGGCTGGGCGTGGGGGATCGGCTGGCGATCATGCAGTTCGCATGGTACAGCGTGATTTCGCCGGAAGGTTGCAGCGGTATTCTGTGGAAAGGCTCGGAGAATGCCGCCGACGCCGCAGAGGCTCTTAAGCTCACCGGCAGCCGATTGGAACAGTTGGGGGTGGTGGATGAAGTGATCAGCGAACCCCTGGGCGGGGCGCACCGGAATCCCCGCGCCGCGGCGGATACCCTGGAACGTTACATCGACCGCACGCTGCGCCAATTAAAGGCGGTGCCAATACCAGAACTGCTCGAGCAGCGCTACCAACGTCTGCGCCGGCAGGGTGAAGCGGCGCTGCAGGAGCAGGGATGGAAAAAAGCGCCAGGATGAAGGCTCAAGGACCCGCAAACACGCGGGGGCGGAAACGCGGGGGGACCGTGACCGGCGAGGTCCCCATCGCCGGTACGAATATAAACCGGTTGCCGAATACGCGGTCTCACCGGCATTCCGTTTGGAAAAAGAATCTGATTCTTCTGGGCATGATATTGGCCGCGGAAGTGGCTTTGTTGAGCTTCAATGCCCGTCTGGATCGCTTCGCGTGGCGGACCACGCGCTGGTTGATGGGTAATCAAAATCCGTATCGTTGGCAGGCCGTACGGCTCAATCCAGCCCAGCATCCCAACGCGCCATGGTGGCGCACGCTCACCCCACCGATGCACAGCCGTCTTTATCATCGCACCGAAAGTGAGTGGCGGGTTCTGCGTGATGTCGGCGAGCCGGGTGAGGTTCTCTTCATTTGCGTTTTTATCTGGTTTTACGATCCCGCTGGCTGGAAGGCCGCCGCGCTGACCCTCGGCGGCGTGCTGGGGGCGGGGGCGGTCTCCGAACTGGTCAAAGCGATTGCCGGTCGCATTCGCCCCATCGGGATATTGCCGAATGGCGACCTCAACGGCTCACTGCAGGCAGGCCATGTTTACAATGTCTGGCAATGGGGCCGAGGTTTCTTTACCCAAACGGATTTGAGTTTCCCCAGCGGCCACGCCATGGTGGCTTTCGCCTTGGCCGCGGCGTTGACCTATCTATCACCCAAGGGGCGGCGGTTGTTTCTGGTTTTAGCCTGGTTGGTCGCGTTTTCACGGGTGGTGATGCAGGCGCATTTTTATTCCGATGTTTTGGCCGGTGGGGCGATTGGGTGGTTCTGCGGCTTCGGCGTCGTTATTTGGCTGGGGCGGCGTCTGGGTGTGCCTCAGCGGCAACTGGCGCCGGCAGACGAAACCGCTCGCGTCGGCTAAAGATGGCCGCTGTGACAACCAGACACAGCACCGCCGAGAGGTAATACGGGCAGGCGGGAGCCACATATTGGAACAGCACTCCAGCCAGGATCGGACCGGTGGCGCGGGCCAGGGAAGCCATGCCCTGGTTCGCCCCAAGCACCTCTCCCTGTTCGTCGGCGGAACAATGGCGGCTGATCAGGCTCTGCATGGCGGGGTTAAATAGACCACTGCCCACGGCCAGCAGCAGCCCGCCGGTTAAGAATCCAGTCCAATTCCACGTCCACAGCCCCACTGGCAACCCCATAAGCACCAGGCCAAGGGCAATGATCACAGGCCCAAGAACAGTCAACGACAGCTCCCCGTAGCGCCGGCTCAACCGTCCGATCAAGCCCCCTTGCACCACCACGATCATGATCCCGATGAGACCGAACAAGATCCCCGACGCCACGGAGGCGCGGTCATCCTGTTTTTTCCGTAGCGCCGCAGCACCCGCCGCGGCGCTGCGCTGTGCCGCGGCTTGACGGATGACGCCAGTTTCTCGCGGCGCCCGTACCCGCGGGGAATGGGGGGCCATCGCGGCAATGGGATAGATGCGGTTTTGAATCAGCAGGCTGGCCGTCTGTTCCATGCCCGCGAAGGCAAAGCCATTCACGAAGAACAGCAGGATTAATGGTCCAATAATGGGGCGGGCCAGGCTGCGACGAAGTCCACCAAAGGAGAAACGCCGAGCCCCGGTGATTTGCTGACCTGCCGCAGCGGATGGCGTTCGGGACTCGGCCAGAGTCAGCCAGGTCATGGTCAGAGCGGTGATCGTAAAAACGCACGCCGCCAGAGGCACGTATCGAAGCCCCAGGGTGGCGCTGACACCCGCGCCAAGTAACGGGCCGCACACAAAACCCAGCCCAAACGCCGCCCCGATAACGCCCATTCCTTTCGCTCGGTTTTCCGGTGAGGTGATATCCGCCACGTACGCGAAGGCGGTGGAAATATTGCCACCGGTAATGCCATTGAGCACCCGGGAGGCGAAGATAAGCACGATTCCGGTCGCGGCGCCGGAAAAGGCGTTGGCGGAGAACAACATCAGCCAGCCCACCAGCGCGCCGGCCTGACTGACCAGTAGCACTGGCCGCCGACCAATACGATCCGACCATCGCCCCAGCAGGGGGGCGAACAGAAACTGGAAAAAGGAATAGGTGGCCCCGATGAGAGCCAGGAAGAAGTAATTCGTGATGCCAAATTGCTGACCATAAAGCTGCAGGTTCGGCAAGACGATTCCAAAACCGACCAGGTCAATGAACACGATAAGAAAGATGGTGAATAAGCTGGCTTTCCTCACGATTCCGATCCTTTTTCTTCACCGGCGGGCGTTAGCGCCAGCTCGGCCAGAAGGTTCAGCTTGCGACTTTCAGTATCCGCCAGACGGCTGTCCGCCGCTGAAAACCGAAACCCGAACCTGAATCCTCAGGGCATGACCGTATCCTGAAAATCGCCACGCCGGCCCCTGCCTAGCGCGGCGCCCCTGGGGCTATGAGTATTTTCATGGTCTACAGGTCAAAGACTCACCTTGCAGAGCGCCTGCAGGGCATAAAGAACCGTCCTTTGCCCCAAACGCCGCCAGCACGTCCGCCAAGATCGTGTCCGACACGGGCACGGCGGCGTCTGTTAAAGCCAAAGCGTCCGGCGTAGCGTTTAGCAATCCCAAGCCTTCATATTTACGCCGCACACCCGCGAGCCGTGCCCGCGTGTCCACGCCGGTTTGCCGCTGGAAGGGTCCATACTGCAAGCCCGAGCTGAGCCGAAGCCGTAGCATGGCCAGTTCACCCCAGCGCGCCCAACCGGTCAGCCGCTCGCGGGACGCGATGGGCAGGCAGGGTACGGAGCGGATCAAGGCCTGGGTGTATCGATTCAAGCTGGCGCTATTTTTCCACCGCCAGCCGCTATGGTGGCCCGCCGCGGAAGGGCCGAATCCCAGATAAAACGCACCGCGCCAATAGTGTAGATTGTGCTGGCATTCAGCGCCGGCGCGGGCGTAATTGGAGATCTCATAACGCGTAAAACCATGCTGCGTCAGCATGGTTTGCACCTGCCGAAACATGGCCAATTCCAAGGCTTCGTCAAGGGGCGTGATCTCCCCACGGGTTCGTCGCGCCGCCAGCGGCGTGTTCGGTTCATAAATTAAATTATAGCAGGATAAATGTTCCGGGTTTAAGGCCACGGCACGGCGCAGCGATGTTTCGAGGCTGGCGAGACTTTGGCCGGGAATACCAAAGATCAAATCCAGGTTGATCCGGGTAATCCCCACCGCGCGGGCGAAGTCCACCGCCCTGGGCACGTCTTCCGGGCTATGCTCGCGCTGCAGCGCGACGAGTTCTTCGGGGATAAAACTCTGCGCACCGAAGCTAATGCGGTTGACCCCCGCCTGTTTCAACACGGTGGCACGCTGAGCGTCGAACGTGTTGGGATTCGCTTCCACCGTGAATTCCACCAGCCGGGTAGTGTTCAGGTGCCGGCGTACAATTTCCAACAGGCGCGCCAAGTGCGATGGCGTCAGCAGGGTCGGCGTGCCGCCACCGATGAAAATAGTTTCTGGCTCCGGCACCCCAAAATGTTCCGTTTGCAGGTCAAATTCCCGATCCAATGCTTCCAAGTACGCTCCGCTTCGGTGAAGCTGGTCCGCGACGGAATAAAAATCGCAGTAGTGGCACTTGGTTGAACAAAATGGTACGTGCACGTAAATACCGGCAAGCCGTGGAAAGATATCCAGTTGCCGTGGTTCGGGCAGGGGAAAAAAGGCTTTCCCTGCCGCCGCGGCGCAGACCAGCGGCAGGGCATGTGTGCGCCGCCCGGCGGAATCGGGGACGGGACAAATTGTCGAAGCGGGTGGCGCGGGGGCCGCCAGGTGGCGTGGTTCAGCGGTGTACCCGGTGTAAACGCCGGGGGCGGGCGTTGTTGCATCTTTTTCCATTACGATATAATAGCCATTGGCGGACGGAAATCTCGCCACGGACGACATAACCGGCTGGAAGCGAAATGGATGTACGATTGGTGATATTCACGCGGAATGGCCAGCGTCGCGATTTTCCCTTGCAAAAGCCGCAAACGCTAATCGGAAGGGCGGTGGAATGCGACCTGCAGATTCCGTTGGCGATAGTGTCACGTCGTCATTGTCAGATCACGCTCAGCGAGAAGGGCGCGTTGCTGCAGGATGTCGGCAGCTCCAACGGAACCTTCTATAACGGCCAGCGCGTCATCACGGATGAAACTCTGAAGGCGGGGGATCGGATCCGGGTCGGACCGATCAACCTGACGGTGGTGATTGACGGCCAACCTGAGAACATTGAGCCAACGCCGATAGTTCTGACCGCGGAAGGCGCGGAGCCAGGCCCGCCCAATGCTTCGCCCGCGGCGGCGCCCGCGGCGCCGGCCAACAATCCCGTGGCGGGGGCCGGCCCCACTCCGGGCGCGGAAGCATCGGATACCGCACCCGGCGACGGTATGGATGATTCCACCAGCGCGGAAGCGATGCGGGTTTTGGAAGCCATGCAGGCGAAGAAGGCGGCGGGCCAGCCATCCTAAGCCAGCCATCCTAAGTAGGAACGCCGAATGAATCGGTAGTAGGCACATTCCGAAGTGCCGTCGAATCAGCGGACAAACCACGGCACTTCGGGCGGTGTCCACCAGGGCGGATCTTCGACCCACGGTTGGAGCGGGCCACGGAGTGCCGCCGGCGATCCAATGATTTATTCCGCGTTTCTGTTTAGGCGTTGGTCCAGGTAATAGCTGGAAAGACGCCCAGTGCTTTGTCACCGCCTAACTTTCGGGTACCCCGTCCGCCGCCGTTCACCGGGTCGCCGCGGGCGACTCGCTACGGTGAGCTGAAGCCCGGTGCTTCGGCTTCGGTGGCGAGTCCGGGGCGTTTTCGCCCACCAGAAATTTGTCGATTGACAGAGCATTGGACGCCCGGCGAGACATCCGGAGAAAAAATCCAAAATATGTTCGGCTCACATCTTTCCATCGCCGGCGGATTGCATCAGGCGTTGCTGGCGGCGGAAGCACTGCATCTGCAGACCGTGCAGATTTTCACCCGAAACCAACGGCAATGGACGGCGCCGCCGTTCCGGCAAGACGCGGTGCTCCAATTTCACAGCGAAGCGTCGCGCCTCGGCTTTGGGCAGATCGTGGCCCATGATTCTTATTTGATTAACCTGGCGGCCGGCGATGCGTCATTGCGGCGCAGGAGTATTGCGGCCCTGGCGGGTGAATTGGAGCGCTGCGACCAATTGGGGGTCGGCTTCCTGGTGACGCATGGCGGCGCGCACGGTGGGGCGGGCGAAACCGCTGGTTTGCGGCGAATGATTGATTCGCTGGAGCGTGTGTTGAAGCAAACGGCTAGCAGAAATGCCATCCTGTGTCTGGAGACCACGGCTGGCCAGGGTACGGCGCTGGGGTGGAAGTTCGAACATCTCCGTGCGATCATCGAAGCCGTTCGTGCGGAGCATCGCCTGGGTGTCTGCCTGGATACCTGCCACATTCTGGCGGCGGGGTATGATATTACCACCGAGCGCGGCATGGCGGCCACCCTACGACAATTCGATCGCATCGTCGGTCGGGATCGGCTGCGGGTTCTGCATCTTAATGATAGTTTAAAACCGCGGGGCAGTCGGGTGGACCGCCATGCCCATATCGGGCGTGGTTATGTGGGACTGCCCGCGTTTTCCTATATTTGCCGGCAAAAGCGCTTTGCGGCTATTCCCAAGATTCTCGAAACCCCCAAAGGTTTCGCCCCGAACGGCCGATTGTGGGATCAGATCAACCTGGACATCCTGGAAAAATTGGCCGCCGGCAAGCCGGTTCGCATCCGCTCGTGGCGCGTGGAGAAAGGTCCCGCCCGTTCTGCGCCAGCGGATGTTCCTTAACTTGGCTCACGCCGGCCGGGCCGCCCCCTCGCGGGGCGCCCCGGGAAGATTTCGGATGATACCGCGCAAAAATTCCGCGCCGCGCCGCAGGGATGCCAACTGATCCGCGCCGCCCTCCCACTCAATAATCACGGGCCCGCGATAGCCCCGCCGCCATAGACCCGCCAACACCTGCGGCAACTGGGCATCGCCTTCGCCTAAGACGCACTCCTGGCCGCGCCATTGGTCGCCGGAGGCTGCGGCGCCGCGCCGCGCATCTTTGGCGTGCATCTGGCGAATCCAGGGCCCCAGTATTTCCACCGCCGCGGCAGGCTCGCCGGCGCCGTATAAGATAAGATTGGCCGGATCAAAGTTGATACCGACATTGGCGCGCCCCAGCGCGGCTAGAAACGCGGCCAGGTCCGTGGGCTTCTCCTGGCCGGTCTCAAAGAGCAGGGTCACGGAGGATTCCGCCAGGGCGTCGGTCACCCGCTGGAGCCGCTTAACCATTTTGAGAAAATTAGCCCGTTCCGCCGCGGGCGGTAAAAAGCCAGCGTGGGTGGTCAGAATGGAGATTCCGAGCTGGCGGGCGATTCGGCCGGCGGCCACGACCCGTTTCAAGCGGGTCTCAAACTCGGCATCCGGTACAAAACCACCGGTGGCTTTAATCGTTGCCAAGGAGTGGTAGTTTTCGCCTGGAAAACCGATCATGCCCGCGCTGAAGAGCAAGCCGGAATTCCGGGCCTGTTGCACCCATGCGGCTTGTTTATCCGCCGCCAGTTCCACCGCCTCAACCAGCCCCAGGTGCAGCAGCCGCAGCTGTAACGTCTCCGGTAGACGCTTTAAACTGGGCCAATCCGAATTCCGCAGCGACCAGCTGCATACGCCCACCTCCAACGGTGCGATGGTTGCCGTAGACACGTCATACTCCTTCCTCAGAAATAAAAGTGTACGCCGAGGCCAAAATATTGAATTGGATTGACGAAGAATTGGCCATAATAAGAATGGCCGGTATAAAACTCGAGCAGAAACTGGAGCCGCGGACTGTCGGGCCGGCCGTTGGTTGCCTGGATACCGGCGCGCAGCGAAATGTCCGTATCGTAATGATTGTAGCTCCAGTTTTGGAAATCCGCGCCCGCCACGGGATTCCAGCGGGTGTACGGTGTGCGCCACAGCACCGGTCCATGATATTCAGCGCCGTATTCGAAGGTCCATTTACCCAACGTGCTGGGCCCGACATCGACCAGGTAGCCGCCGCCGCCGTACACGCGGAAAGTGCGGCGCCACAAGTCCAGCGACACAATACTGTTGATCTGTTCGTAACTGATCTTGGTGCGCAGACCCGTTCCGGGTATGCCGCTGGAGTTGGCATAGTACGCCGGATTGTTGATCAGGAATTCATCGCCCAGGTGGGAGCTTTGGTGGAAGAACCGAACGATAAAGGAAAGATTACGATGCCGAAACGCCGCATAACCGCCGACGAAGTAATCCGCGTTTTGTAAGTCCTTATGCGTCGTGTCCATGTTGAAGTAGGCATAGACATCCGCCTGCATCCCGCCTTCTTCCTGCCAGCCGCCGGGAAGATTGTCGCGAAAAAACGGGATCGTATCACCAATACTCACCGCCACCACATCTTTCAACCCATTCGGATGGTAGGGGGAATAATGGGCATAGGCGGCGGAGGAGCCGGGCCACTTCGGATCGGCTAATAACGGCGTAAATAACCGGCCGGGAGGGAAAAAGCCCGTCGGCAAACGGTATAAAGGGCCGTGCCGTTTCCACGCCGGTGGGGAGAAGGTCAGGCGATATTGTCGCGGCAGAGGCGGGAGGACCGGTAGGGTTTGTTGTTTCCGGCTCGGTTGCCCCGCCGTTGGCGACGGGAGCGGATGCAGGGCGGATGCGGCAACGCGGGAACCCGGGATGGAGCGGATGGTACGGATACCCACAGAGCGGATTCCCGGAACCGCCAGGAGCGATTTCTTTATCCGCGCGGCTTCTTGCGGTGGCATGGAGGGAAGGGTTAATTTCGCCACGCCATGATGCACCGTCAACCGCAGGGGGTGCACGTGATAGCGTAGCCGTAACACGGCGGTCAGATAACCGGTCAAATATTGGTCGCTAGGTGGCGGTGCGGCGTGACCACGCCCGATCGTGCCGCCAATGATCCACAGCATCAGAAACGCCGGCCTAAGTACGTTACGCATGGCCCAGCTCCCGTCATGGTTCCGCGCCCCGCTCGTCTTTTTACGACGCCAGCCATCGCTCCGGCGACCATGGGGGCACAGTCTCGCCGAAATCCTCGTGTTCAAGGCCGTCAGTTATATCCCGCGGCCGTGTAACGGGCGTACTCACGACCGCCGCGGGATTGCGATCCACACGGCGGTCCAAATATGTTCCTCCGTGCCCTCCGTGTTCTCTGTGGTGAAACGTTCGGGCTAGCGGGGGCGAGGGTGGTGGTGCGGGTAGCGCCCCACCTCGCTATTTTCAGCACAGTGGAATTTTAACACATGTCCTGAAGGTTACACCAGTGCCGGCAACGCTACCGCGGTTGGCATGTGTTCCGGCGGCGGCTGGGGAGGTTCTTGAAGAGGTCGGCCAGCCGTGATGTCCAACATGCGTTGCAGGCTCACGCGGGACCAATAGGCATCGAACGGATCCACCTTAATTTGATTCACCACCTCGCCTGCGACCAGATGGTCCAGCACCCAAAGTAAATGCGCCGGGTCGATACGGTACATGGTCGTACACAGACACTGGCATTCGGACAGGACGATTATGGTTTGTTCAGGATGCTGCCGGGCCAACCGGTTGACCATGTGCACCTCTGTGCCAATGGCCCACTTGTCACCCGGCGCCGCGGCGGCAACTTGCTGGCGGATGAATTCGGTCGAACCGACCCGATCGGCCTTTCGCACCACCTCCCAGCAACATTCCGGGTGCACCAACACCTTCACGCCCGGTAGTCGCCGCCGAGCCTGTTCCACATGTTCCGGGCGGAATAACTGATGGACGCTGCAGTGGCCTTTCCAGAGGATAAACGTGGCGTCGCGCAGCTGCTGCTCGGACAGGCCGCCCGTCGGTTTCCGGTAATCCCACAAGACCATGCTTTCCAACGGAAACCCCATTTTCCAACCCGTGTTGCGGCCCAAATGTTGATCGGGGAAAAAGATGATCTTCGTATGGGGCGGCGCGCCGGGCTTTTGGCCGT
>JAKCCC010000284.1 GCA_021838985.1 Planctomycetota bacterium | reverse complement strand
CGTCATGGAAGTTCTGCCGTGCGCGCGGCTGGAGGAAATCGGAAATTTCATGCGAACCTACGGCTACCGTTGCGCCTGGATCACGGATGAAAAACTCATCGAGAAGGACCGTCCCGTGCCGGACGAATCGCTGCGCTTTATGAATTACCTCTTCTGGCCGCGCGACCTTGCCGGCCCGAGGTGGGACATTATCAGCTCGCGCCTGGTCTGAGCCTTCGGGCCTCGCCCTTTTCGCGCCCACGTTGGGGGGCGGCCTTCCAGGCCGCCAGTCCGGCCAGGTCGCCACAGCTCACCCGCTGCCCCGGGACGACCCGCTGCGGCGATTGGATTCCGAACGTGTAACTTCTCCGCGCCGCGCGGAAAAGTTTCGGGCTTACGCGGAGCAGCGAAAAGACTTCGGGGGCGCCGGACGCTAACCCGGTGGTTTGGCGCCGAAGGTAGACCAACCACCGCATTATCACGCGGTGCTGGCTACACCTTCGCGCCTTCGCGTGAGATTCTTTTCGGTTCCGGCGCAGCCGGATTAGGACACCGCCGGCTATCCCGACGCGCGTCGGGACCGAGCGACGAATTGGCCCCATCTTTATGCTCCGCGGGCCTCCGTAACGGACATGGGGGACCGCTTTGGGGCGACTTTCCGCGTCGTCCGCGGTTTTGGCCGTGTCCGGGCGTCTCGGCATGAGCGGCGGTGATCGCTGTTCGTGTTTTTCCAGTGTTTCGTGTTTAAAGTCCGGTGTGCGGGATCCAGCATTGTCACGGCGCCGGGCGAACGGTAGACTGCGGCTATGAGGAGCGGTATGGGTACATTTTACACCAACTGCCGGGTGGCTAATTCCGTGCACCGGGAAAAGTCGGTGGAAATACGCAAAATGCTCGTGGACACGGGCGCGGAATTTACCTGGATCAATGCGGGCACTCTGGCAAAAATCGGCGTTCAACGCGAAAAGAAAGATTACACCTTCGTCATGGCCAATGGTCAACACATCACACGCGCCGTGGGTTTCGCCATCCTTCGTGTCGGTGAGGCGGTCACGATCGATGAGGTAATTTTTGGCGAGCCGGGCGATTTACAAATCCTCGGCGCGCGGTCGCTGGAGGGAATGAATCTGCGCGTGGATTCCCGCGCGAAAAAACTCGTGGCCGGCGGACCAATCCTGGCGGCGGCGGGTAAACCGCGGCAGGATGGCGCGAAGTCGTAAAAAGGGGTTGTGGAAACCGAAACGGGGACGCAAATAAACTCGGCATGCGCCCACCTGCCGGCCTGGCGCCGTCCGAGCGCCCGTAAGCAAGCGCCCTCCGAGCCGCGCCCGTTAAGGAAGCGCCGCTCCCGCCGGCCCCCGCCGGACGATGGTACGGGGATAGTGCTGGTTTTCACCGCGCCCCAGCCGCGGCGGGCCAGGCGCTCGGCATGGAGTTCGCGAAGATAGGCCCGAGCCCGCGCGGGCGTAAGGCACGCCCGGGCTTGTAATCGCCGGAGAGCCTCACGCCCTTTCGGGCGGCTGGGCGCGGAGGAAACCGGCTGCAGAATAACCCTGCACGCATCCGTCTGGATGGCGATCGTTTCGCCGGCCGCGGCGCAGCGCACCCATCTGCCCGGATTCCGCACGGCTTGGTCTACAGTCAAAGCTCGCATATGGAAAATATTACCGGCAGGCGTCTCCGGCCGCAAACGGGAGAACGAAACAGGCCGCAAGCGGTTTCGGCCACACCCGCCGCCAGGGCCTTTTCCACCTCGGCGATGGCGATCCCCACGGGCCGCCCGTGCAGGTATCCGCGCTTCCTTCCCGCCCCGTGGGGGCGGCTGCCAACCCGCCCCGCCTTGGGGGCCAGCCTTCCAGGCCGCCAGCGCCCCGGCCAGGATACCCGCCACCCCAAGCCGCCCGCGGCTGGCGGGTAGAACGGCTGCGGCGTAGAATGCCATCCTCCGTGAGCCACGCGGAAAACCCGAGGGTTGAAGTTGGGATCTTCGTCTGCACCGGCAAGGCTAGCGTTCGTTGTTCCGTACGTCGGCAAGCTACCGCCCTGGTCCACGCTTTTCTTCGAAAGCTGCCGACGCAATCCCGTTATCGACGTCCTGCTGTTATCCCAAGCCGCCCTGCCCTCCACCCCGCCGCCTAATGTGCACGTCGTCAGAATGGGCCGCGAAGAAATCTTCAGCCGGATCGGCAACGCCATCGGATTAAAGCTGCGCCCCGGAAACGCCCACAAGCTCTGCGATTTTAAGCCGTTCTACGGCTTGGCCTTCGCGGATCTGCTGAAGGGCTACGAGTTTTGGGGCTACTGTGACCTCGATATGATGTTCGGCTCGCTGGAAAAACTGCTTACGGACGATTTCTTAAGCTCGTTGGACATCTTTACCGCAAACGACACGGGGCATTTCGTGGGCCATTTCACCATATTGCGGAACACGCCGCTCATAAACAACCTCTGCTTCGAAATCGACGGTTGGAAGGAAAGCGCCGCAGCGCCGGGCTGGTCGCACATGGACGAGGAGAGAATACTGGCGGCCGTCCGCAAGAATCCCCGCGTCCGCCTGTCGACGCCCAACCGCCTCGCAAGCGAGCTTAATTCTCCCTTCGCTCGATTCGGCATCACCTTCGGGGCCCTGGGCGAGGTCACCCTCCTGGACCCACCGGACACGCCGGTGGTGAAATGGGACAGTGGCGGCGTCTATTACGAAAGCGACTCGGGACGGGTAACGGAGGCCCTGTACGTCCACTTCCTGGGAACCAAGCTTTGGTGGCACTGGATTCTTTTTAACCGCAGGGCCGCCGCGCGGCGCGTACACTACTTTTCCCGAATCGGCTACGGCGGTGTGCGCCACCCGGCGGATTTGCACCGGTTCCCCTGGCGTGAACTCTACTGGCTGCAGTCGCGGACCTTTTCCGCCAAGGTCGCGCTTGGAAGGCCCCTACGGCGTTGGCTGCCGCGAAGGGCTTTCTCGTTGTTGCGCTGGCTTCTCCATTCCCTGCTGCGGATATAGAGGGCAGGCCCAAGGCGTTGGAGCACTCACTATGTCAGGCGCCCCGGTCGGACACGCCGTCATTATCCCCTCCGTCGGTAGGGCAGGAGTTCTTTTCGACACGGTTAAATCCGTGCTCGCCCAAACCCCGCCGCCGGATGAGACCATTGTCGCCGTTACTGAGGATGCGGATTACCTGTCGGAGATGGCCACGCTGCCGGGCGTGCGCGTAATCAAGGCCCGGCGCGGATCAGCCCTGCAGCGCAATGACGCCATCGCCGCGCTTTCGCCGGGAACTGATTTCGTCACCTTCCTGGATGATGATGTGGAGCTGGCCCCCGGCTATCTGGCCAACGCCAGGGCGTTCCTGCGCCAGCACCCGGAAGTGGTGCTGCTGGGCGGGGGCTTCATCCGCAATGGCGGCATCAGCCGGCCGCAGGCCATCGAATTGGCCCAGGCGTTTCGAAACGAGGCACAGCCCGATTCCTTCCAGCCCGGCGCGGTGCTCGCCGGCAACAACATGACCGCGCGCCGCGGTGTGCTGGATTTGGAAAAATTTGATGAGCGGTTCCGGCTCTACAGCTGGCTGGAGGATGCGGATTTTGGAAAGCGCTGCCTGCGCCATGGCCAATCCGGTTACTATGCGCCCTGCCAGCTTGTCCACCTGGCGCACCAGGGCGCCAGGCCCTCGGACACGCGGATGGGCTTCATGCAGGTGATGAATCCTTATTACATCCACCGTAAGGGATTACTGGGCTGGCGGGAATTGCTGCGGCGCCACTGGCTCCGCGTGCTCCGCAATAATTTCGGCGGCCTGCTGATTTTCGACCGGCGCGTCAACCGCTGGCAGCGCTTCAAAGGCAACTGCATTGCCTTCAGCCTGCTTCTGCGTGGCCGCTGCGAGCCAGAATACGTGGAAAAGCTACCGTAGCCCCGTCCCCCCCCCACGCGCTGTGGTGCGGACCTCCAGGTCTGCCAGGCTTGTGGTCCAGACCTCCAGGTCTGCCAGGTTTGTGGTGCGGACCTCAAGGCCTGCCGGAAAGCCCCCCCATCGGGTTAGCCCGGCGGCCCGCACGCCGGATGGTTAGCCCGGCGGCCCGTACGCCGGGTGGTTAGCCCGGCGGCCCGTACGCCGGATGGTTAGCCCGGCGGCCCGTACGCCGGATGGTTAGCCCGG
>JAKCCC010000283.1 GCA_021838985.1 Planctomycetota bacterium | reverse complement strand
AGGGTAAGTTAGACATAGGCGATCAGCGATCAGTTTGCAGCGATTGGCCCACCTAGCCCCCGGCTCCCCCGGGGGTGGAATATTCAGTCTTTATTCGCTCTCCTGCGCTGTTTGTGGAACAGGAGAACCGAAGAGCCGCAAACCGCAGGACAGCCGCGGTCCCCGCCGCCAATCGCTCTGCTGCGCCCGCCTTATTTGCTCTCCTGATCTCCTGCTCAACCGCTCTCCTGCGGTTCGCCCTCTGGGCCGACGGAGGCGGAGGGATTCGAACCCCCGGACGAGTTGCCCCGTCACCGGTTTTCAAGACCAGCGCAATCAACCACTCTGCCACGCCTCCGAAGCTCGCGGTCTCCCACGACTTTACTCGCCGCACCGTGGCTTTGCAATGACCTGTGAGTGTTGACCTGCGGGCTTTGGCGGCCACGGCGGTGTGCCAATTTTTGGTGGCGGAATCTTCGACGATACTCAACCGTCAATTCTCGCACACGGCGTCCCGTAGCCGGCGCTGTCCCAACAGTTTAGTCGCCCGCGGCGACCCGCTGCGGATGTGCCTCCGCCCGCCATTTTCAGAACAGCCAGTCGATCGCCAAACGCTGACTAAAAACGGAACCAGACGGCAGCAGACCAACGTGAGCTGACCGGAACGGCCTGGGCCATCGGCTGACGGCGGTGCCTAAATAAACAAGCCGGCCCCCACTACGCGCCCAGCAGCTTATCCCCGCACGTCGCGTTCCGCCTTTTCCAAGGCGGCCACCAGCTTGTTGACCGTCGCCAAGTCCGGCGCCACGTGGCATTTTTCTATGCGGTTCAAAGTTTCGGGACGAATGCCGGCCCGGCGGGCCAGCTTGACTTGCGGCCAGCCCAAGGTCCAGCGGCGTTTAATAAGTTTCCGTGCCAGCAGCGCCCGGCCCGTGGCCACGGCGGGATATGTGCCATCCGGCCCCGCCGGAGGCAGCGCTGGCAATTCGCCTTCCGTGTCAGCCGGCAAGCCACGGCGCAAGCGGTTGTAATCGCCCTTGGGCATCAGGACGTATTCGTGCCCGGCAAGCTCAATGGTCTGGATGCTCATGGATTTCAGGCCTCGTAAAACCCGTCGCGGTGGCCGATTTTTTCCACCATTACCGCGCCTGCGGCAAGATAAGACCGCACGCGGTAATCGCCCGTGCGTATGCCCTAGCGCCCCCCAACTGGCCGCGCAACGGCTTGGCTCCGCTCACCGCTGGCCAATTGCCACGCCGCTCCAGTACGGCGGTTATCCGGCTCAACATCGGCTCATTCAAGTCCAGCAGTTGGAGCCGGGCGGTTACGGTCAGCCGAACGCCCATAGCGGCAACTCCACTTTAGCCGACCGTTGGCCTTAAAATCAACAATTTTGAGTTTAGCGCGGACAGCGATTCGGTCAAGTTATCCTTCCCTAAGCCGGCTTTGCCGGAACCAAAAAGAATCTCACGCGAGGGCGCGAAGGTGTAGTCAGCACCGCATGATAATGCGGTGGTTGGTCCACGTTCGGCACCAAACCACCGGGTTATCACCCGGTGCTCCCCCCGGTGCTCCCCAAGTCTTTTCGCTCCTTCGCGTATGCCCGAAACTTCTCCGCGCGGCGCGGAGAAGTTACACGTTCAGAATCTAATGCCTACAACCTGAACCTTGTCTCCATCGATTCACCGCGCTAAAGCACGGTGCTTGCGATTCCGCTTTTTCCGCGCCGTTTAAGTGTAAACGACGGGGCCGGGGTTGCCGCAGGGCCCGGATTCCGCGCTGACGCTTGGGACTACGAAGCCTGCGCATCCCTCGTTCATAGCCCTTAAGCGTAAGCGACGCGTCGGGATTAAAATCCGTGTAAATCCGTGTAATCGGTGGTGTTTGTGGGGGCGCCACCGCGGTTTAGTCGCTGGGGCAGGCCGCGCCAGAGAAGCTTCGATAACTGGCTCCGCCCCGTCAGGGATGGGTCACGGTGCCGTGGTCAACGCTGCGGAACGGATGGTTCCATTGCGCTTCGATGTCCTGCCGCCAGTTCTCGGCCCGGGCTTTCAGCTCGGCGGCGATCCGCGGATGCGAAGCGCAGCAATTAAGCGTCTCACCCGGATCCGTCGCCAGATCGCACAAACTGATCGGCTCGGCCGCTTCGGCGTGCTCCACCAACTGCCCGTTAAGCACCAGCTTCCAGTTGTCCCGCCGCAGCGCCGTCTGGCCGCCCATTTCCCAGAATATTTCGCGGCCAGGGCCGGTCTTGCCTTCCGCGACGTAAGGCAGCAGATTTAACCCATCTGTCTCGTAAGCGGTGCTATCTCCGCCGGCGGCCTGGAGAAAAGTGGGAAAAATATCCATCGAGGCACAGGGAGCATGGAGCACCTGCCCCGCACGGATCCCCGCGGGCCAGCACAGGATGCCGGGTACACGGATGCCTCCTTCATACAAACTAAACTTGTGCCCCTTAAGCCGGCCGGTGCTCCCGCCGTAATAGTTTTCCAGCGTGCCATCCAGCCAGTTACGCGATTCCCGCGAGGGGCCGTTGTCGGAGGTGAAGAAAATGCAGGTGTTTTCGGCGAGGCCCAGGCGCTTAAGCTCCGCCGTGATCAGCCCCACGCCGTCATCCACGGCGGCGATCATAGCGGCCATCACCTGGCGCGGCCAGGGCAGATGGGCGAATCGTTGCATGTATGGCGCCGGCGCGTGCATGGGATAATGCGGAGCATTGTACGGCACATAGAGAAAAAACGGCGCACCCGCGGCCTGGGCCTGCCGCAGATATTCCAGAGCTTTCCGTGTGACGGCTTCGGTGAAGTATTCGCCGTTCCGCCATATTTCACGGCCATCTTCCCACAAGTCGTGCGTGGGATTGACGCCTGGACCGGGTTGGTTCATGCCCCAGTAGAAAATGTGCGAATAGTAGTCGATACATCCGGCCAGAAACCCAAACCAATGCTCGAAGCCGTGCCGGTGCGGCCGCGAGGCTTCCTGCAGCCCCAGGTGCCATTTACCAGCCATGAAGGTCTGATAGCCCAGCCGCTTCAGCGCTGTAGCCAGGGTGGGTACTTCGGGCGGCAGGCCGGTGGCGGTACGATGGCCGGCCAGGATGCAGCGCACCCCGGCATGGGCGGGATAGCGCCCGGTCAGCAACGCCGCCCGCGAAGGGCTGCACACCGGGCTGTTGGAATACCAGTTGGTAAACAGCGCCCCACGCGCGGCCAGCGCATCGAAGTGCGGCGTCCGCAAATCGCCCGCGCCCAGGCAGGACAAATCCCCGTAACCCTGATCGTCCGTCAAGAAAATGATGAAATTCGGTCGCGGCATAAGCCATCCTGTTCCCCATACCCGCCACCGCCAAGGCTCGGGGCCGGCGCCCGGCGGCGCCCGATCCATCAGGATCAGCGCCCGAGCCGTCGGCCTGGCAATGCGTGATGCACGAAATCGTTGAACGCCGCAGCCAGCAGCTTCCGTCGCGCGGCCCAGAAATCTTCCGCCCGCGACACGGCCCAAAGCGCGCTGTCGTCGGGTATACAGTGTCCCTTGCGAACGCGGCTGGACAGCTCTTTCAGATAGACCTCCGGGCCTCTTGACCCGAGAGATCTGTTTGCCCCCGGAATGATGAAGGAGATATTGGCGAGCGTGTCCGCACGCGCTCTTTCCTCCTGCTCAAACTGGGCCCTCGCAAGAAGGTGGTGGCGGTCGAGCTCAGGCTGCGAGCCGATTTTTTCCCCAGTATAGAAATCGGCAGCGCCCCGATGCCGGCAGGCTATAAAAAGCGCCAGCAACCCGCTGCGGTCCTCCAGGGCGCCGCGGAAATCCTCCGGCCGTGCGGCAAGCCCGGGGCGACGCTGCCGCAGGTTATTCAGCAACCCGCCGATCGGGTCGTCGTCGCGGCAGCGCCGCAGGTCTTGCTCCAGTGCGGTGCCCGCCGATCCGCTGTAGCGGTGCATGAGCACCGCCAGCGCAAGCCATCCCACCAATTCGCGCGTCGGAAGGCGCTGCGCCGGGACGGTCGCACATAGTACGATGATTGGCACCATCAGGGCGCCCGACCACAGGATGTCCATATTCGTCAGACCCAGTTCGGCAAGAATTAACCGGATGGCGTGCTCCGTGGCGCGTTCCGTTTTCTGCCAAGCCGCGAGAACCTCGTTCGCTCCCAATTCATGAAGCGGCGTTC
>JAKCCC010000282.1 GCA_021838985.1 Planctomycetota bacterium | reverse complement strand
GTATAGCTGTCGGGCAGACCTGGAGGTCCGCACCACAACCACCGTCAACCATGGCATTGATTCCGTGGTCCTACTTGGCCAAGTGACGCCGGAACAATTCACCGCGGGGGAGGCTGGGGAACGCAGGGGCCGGTCTGACGAAGAGCGTTGTAGCCAACCCCATCGCTGCCGCTACGGGGATAATGCCGTACGCCGTCGCCACGGATAATAGCTGTCCGCGGCGGCGTGTATCGTGTCGGTAGACGATATCCCCGGACCGATGGAGGCCGACGTGGGATTGATTCCACTGGAACACTCGGTTGCGGTAGGCGGTTATCAGCAGATCAACCGCCCACGACTCAAGGACCTGCGGACAGTCGCCATTGTGTTCGGCCATCCGCATGATTGGTTTGGCCGGCAATGGCGGCGGGCGGATGGGACGCTCCTGGTCAGCCCCGGCCCGCGCAGCGGGGTGTTGGCGATTGGCATAAATGGCGAGGCTGTTTTTGTGCAAATGACGATCCTTGCGTTGATTCGACGTAGCCAGAGGCTTAAGATCGATATGGCATCAGGACAGGAGTTTTGCCATGGCGACAATCACGAAAACGAAGAATCGCATTACGCCCCGGCCACAACAGGCGCAGAATCTCCGCGCCGCCCTGGCCGCAACGAATAAGCAATATGGCAAAACTCTGGCCAAGCTGGCCAAATAAAATTCACCGCAGAGGCGCGGAGGACGCCGAGAATTGTGGGACTGTTGGTAACAAGCGACGTTTAAGCCGTGCTATTGCGGCCACCATGGGGCGGGGCAAGGGGCCGCTATGTCGCGGGGAACTTTCCATGGACGATGTCATTTTCCTGGACTGGGATGAACTGCTGGCAATTCATCGGGATTAGCTTCAACGCCACGGCGGCCAGGAAGGATTCGTTGATGAGGGAATCGTGCGAGCCGCCATGGCCCGTCCACGTTTTACGGCCCAGTACAACTCCGATGCGGATTTAGCCGACCTGGCTGCGGATTACATGTTCGGGCTATCCACCACCCAGGGGTTTGCCGATGGCAACAAACGCACCGCCTTGGCCTGTGCCGTCGTTTTTCTCCGGAAGAACGGCTGGCAGCCGACACTCTCTGACACACTCATGTACATCGTCGCCATGGCCGTTGCCAGGGGCGAACTCGATCGTGATGACCTCGGCCAGATTTTCCGCACGAACATGTCCGAATTGCCAGGGCAGCCGCATTAAAGGCAACACACCGGCCGCGCGGACAATAACTGTCCGCCGCGTCATGTATTGTGTCTGCGCGTTATGCCAGGACCTTATTGGAGGCCGACGTGGGATTGATTCCACTGGAACACTCGGTTGCGGTAGGCGGTTATCAGCAGATCAACCGCCCACGACTCAAGGACCTGCGGACAGACCCGCTGATGACGGCCATCCGCTACCCCGATATTCGCGTGCGGTCGCAACGACCCGAGGCGGCGGAGGATCTGCGGATCGATGCGGACCGCACCCGCGCCCACGATGCATTCATCGACCCGTGCAATATTCTGGCGCGGAATATGCGGCAGATCGGCGAGGATGTGGGCTGGCGCGACGCGCTTGGCGGCGACCGCAAAACCATCGGTGATCTGGCGTGTTCCAGCCACTGCTTCCTCGGCCTGGCGGCACGGTAAGATATCACCGCAGAGGCGCCGAGGGCGCGGAGGAGATATTACCATGAGGGAACGGACGGCGAGCATCATTGGAGCGGCGATTGAAGTTCCCGCCGCGGCGAAGCCGCAACGAAACAGATAGCCCCCGGCTTGCCGGGGGTAGCGGTCCGCCGCCGAACATGCGGTCCTGATGACGAACAAAAATCTTCGCATGGCGCAAAGATTCTGAAGGATTGTGATACAGGACCATTGGGCCAGGGTTGCTGGAATCAGCCTATGAAGAGTGCCTGGCCCAGGAAATGAAGATCCGCGGCTTGAACTTCCAGCGCCAAGCTCCACTTCCCGTGGTCTATAAGGGTACTGCCTTGGATTGCGGCTATCGGCTGGATTTTGTGGTCGAGAAAGCCGTTGTTTTGGAACTCAAGTCCGTTGGCGCGATTGAGCCCATCCATGAGGCCCAGTTGTTGACCTACTTGAAGCTCGGCGGCTGGACGGTGGGTCTATTGATGAACTTCAATGTGCCGGTTCTCAGGAATGGCATAAAGCGTGTCGTCCCCAACTACAAAGACGTCTCGGCGCCCTTTGCGCCTCTGCGGTGAACTGTCAGGGCGGGCGTATGGAAATTTGTGTCTGCGGCCGGGAAGAAATTGAACGCGGCCTTCTGGTTCGCACCGATTACGTCGTAATCTCTATCCGCGATCCCGGCAGGCCACGGGCGAAGGTCAAGCCGCAATGCGGTCTGCGGGATACGCTGTTCCTGGCGTTTCACGATGTCGCGCCGTCGGCGGGTTTTGAGCTTGCGCCGGAAATCCAGCCGATCACCGCGGCCCAGGCGGATCAAATCTGTATTTTTTGTCCGCCGCCACGAATCAGACGTTGGCGCCATTGTCGGGCACTGCGAACAAGGCATGTCGCGCAGCCCGGCCGTAGCCGCGGCCATCAGCGATGCCCTGGGTCTGGATCCGAAACGCTTTCGGCAAGTCCATCTGCCGAATCAACACGTCTACCACGCCAGCGGCTATTCCCGGCGGAGCCGCTGGATCGCTTCATATTCGTTGTAGGCCGCCTGCAGCCGCGTTTGTGCCCGCGCCAGCGCCTGGCGGGGTGAGGCCTGCAAAAGCGCCACGCGCTGTGCGACGATATTTAATTCATCGACCACCTGCATCAAGATAGGAAGCCGCGGCAGACCATGGGCGTTGGGGCTGGCGGCCAGTTTCTCGAACACGCCGATGTAAGGATTCTTGCTGTGCTCCAGAAAGTTCCGGCTCACCTTCGCCAGCGGTGAATTCTTGCCCTGCAGCATGCAGAGTCGCTCCATGACTTTCCGCCGAGTGACGTACGCGATAAACGCGAAGGCCGCCCGCGGATGCGGCGCCCCGCGCGGAATTACGAAACAATCAAAGCCGGCGTAGGTAACGTCCGTAAGCCCCGGCACCGCGGAGGGAAATGGCGCAAAGGCCCAGGCATAATTTTTCAACCGTTTCGCCAGCGGCATTTTCAACTCCGCTTTCTTGTTCTTCCAACGCAAGGTCGAGAGGCTTGGCTTAAGGTGATAAATATAGTTGGCCATCCAGGGGCCTTGCGGCTCCATGACCAACTGCCCGGTCAAAAAAGGATTCTGGGGCGAATCGAAATTGCTCAAACCGGAATAAAACGCCAGCATCGTCCTGGGCCCTAACCATTTCGAATAGCTTTGGATCCAGCGGTAAGCGCCAATGACGGCGGGGCTGGTCAGTGTAAAGCGGCGGGTCCGGGGGTTCCAGATGTGCCCGCCAAACCACATATAGGTTTCGTTCATGTACCAACTGGTGATCGGTAAAAATCCCGCCCGGACCAATCGCCCCCGCGGTCCGAATTTGGTCAGGACGCGGGCATACTGATCCAGTTGGGCGAGCGTGCGCGGCGGCTGACTGGGGTTCAGTCCCGCCGCCCGAAGTTTAGCCGAGTCCCGTTGAAAGATCTGTTTATTATACAGCAGTGCCACCGCCATAGGCGTACTGACCAGGGCATACAAATGGCCGTGGTAGTGACAGCCGCGCCAATACACCGGCACATAGGTTTTGGCCGTAATGCCATAGGCCCGGGCAAAGCGCCCCAGCGGGGTTAAGGCGCCCATCGCGGCGTACTCAGGCAAGGTCATGTCCCACAAACCGGCGATGTCCGGCGGAACACCCGCGGCTGTAGCGATCAGGGTTTTCTGATCAATGTTGCTGGTGGGCAGATACCGCACGTAAATGCCTTTGCGGCGCCCCACGGTACGGTTGAACGAATCCACGATCTGCCGCATCTGCTGCGCTTCATGGCCCCGCCACTTTTCCCAGTATTCCACCACCACCCGATGCGGGGGAATTTGTGTCCCGCGCGGCCCGAATAGCAACACCATCAGCCCCAGGCCGAGCAGGGCCGTCAGAACCGTCGCTTTTATCGTACGCCGAATCGGGGGCATGGGATCAGTCCAAATCGTCTGGGTGCCACGAACAGTTGCTCATGCCCTGTGTGGGCACTCTCCAAGGCGAGTCTTCGACCCGCGGAC
>JAKCCC010000281.1 GCA_021838985.1 Planctomycetota bacterium | reverse complement strand
GGCTGGATGCAGTGCTCTCCGCTCAACTGGAGCGCGTCGCCGGGCAGATACAGCGCTGCGGCGTGACGTTGCAATGTTCGGATCTGCCGGCCGCCATCGTGCGGGCGACTCCGGAGCTGCTGGTGCTGGCGATTCGCAACGTGGTGGATAATGCCGTCAGCTACGTCAACCGCGGCGGAATCATCCGGGTCCACTTGACGGCCGCGGCTGAAACGTCCAGGCTGGAACTGGCCAACACCGGCAGTCGGATTGCGGCAGCGGACGCGCCGCGGGTCTTTGAACGTTTCTGGCGGGGTGATGCCGCGCGGACCCAACAGGGTTTGCACAGCGGCTTGGGGCTGGCGATCGTGAAGAATATTATGACCCGCTGGGGTGGCACGGTGCTGGTGGAATCCACCCCAGGTGGATGGTTTAGCCTTCAACTGCTGTTCCCGGTTTCAGGAAAGCCCGGAGCAGCTGCCTGCCCCGAGCCTGGCGCCGCCACAGACGCGGGCGCGCGGGACAACGCTAAGCGTAGAAAGTAAGAAATATCAGGAACTGTCCGGAGTCGTGCGTTGTCAAACGATAAATTTTGGGTTGGAGAAAGGGCCTCAGACTCCCCACCGAACCCGAAGCACCGGGCTTTAGGTCGCCAGCGGCGACTCGCCCGCGGCGACCCGGTGAACGGCTTCCGGACGCGATACCCGAAAGCTAACTGGTGACAAAGGGTAGTCTTCCCGCTCTTTTCTGCTTTCCGCCCTTTGCTCTTAGCCCGATTCTCCGATCCGGGCCGGCGGTGTAATAGCGGGACCGCACGGTGCGGTGCTCCGGCTAAACCGACACGTCGCGGCCGGCGCTTAGCCGGTAGCCTTGGCCGCGCCGGGTCTGAATCAGAGCGGGCCAACCGGGCCGATCCAGCTTGCGGCGCAAATATCCAATATATACGTCCACGACATTGCTTTGGGTCTCTTCGCCAAAATCATAGAGGTGCTCCCAGATCTCCGCGCGGCTGACCACGGCGCCAGCCCGCAATGCCAGGAGCTCCAACAGCGCATATTCGCGCGCGGTCAGTTCCACCTCTACGTCGCGGCGCACCACCCGTTTGGCCCTTGTATCGACTTGCAGGTCGCCGACGCGCAGCATCGCGTCGTGGACGCCATAACCGCGCCGCACCAAGGCCCGCACCCGGGCGAACAGCTCCGGCAACGCGAACGGCTTAACCAGATAGTCGTCGGCCCCCGCATCCAGCCCCGTGACCCGGTCCTCGACGGTATCTTTGGCGGTCAGAATCAGCACTGGGGCTGGTCTTTTGGTTTGCCGCAGACGGCGTAAGATGCTCAGCCCATCCAAGCCCGGCAGCATAAGGTCCAGCACGAGCGCGTCGTATGCGTTCGACTCGGCGTACCATAGGGCCTCCTGGCCGTCGCCAGTGGCGTCAACGGCGTAACCATCCTCACGCAGTCCCGCCACGATCGCGCCGCGCAAGGGCGTATAATCTTCAACCACCAGAACACGCATCCGCAGGCTCCGGGCGCGAACCATCATTTCTAGCCCCGAACGGGTTTCCACAAGCCGGTGCCCCGCGCCACCCGGCACGGGCGGTTCCGTCGGACGCGGCGGGCCGAAGGGTCCGCGGCCGCCATTATACGCGCCCGGCCATGCGGGAAACATAGGCGCCATTGCGATAGCGCTTGCCGAGACGGGGCGAACAGTCTCATCGTCTTCTTAGGTTAGGATCGTTAACCTCGCCCCATGAATGAAGGATCGGAGCATGCCGACCCCGGACCCAAACGGTCCAGGACATGAAGCTGTTTCAGGGATGGAACTCGATTATGGGCCTTAAAGTGTCGCGCGCGCCGCGGATGATGTTGCTGGTGGGGATCCTGGCGGCGTCTAATGGTTGTCAGGTGTATCATGGTCAGCCGTTGCCCCGGGCCGCCGTGTCACGGTCTCGGCCGGTACCGGCGTGGAAAAAGCTGCGGATCGCGGCGGCGCGGATTCATAGCCTTCCTCTACCCCCCCTGCCATTGCAACACGCCGAAGGGCTGACCCCGGCTGAAGCGGCGGTCCTGGCGGTCCTTCTGAATCCGTCGCTGCGTGCCCTGCGCGATCAGCGTGGCGAAGCCGCGGCCCAAGTGCTGCAGGCCGGCCTTCTGCCGAACCCGCAATTAACTGAATCGACCAGCTTGGTCACGGGTGGCTACCGCACCGGCACGTTCACCGGCTATGGCGCGGGCTTAAGCTGGAATATCGCACGCTTGATTAACCGCTCCGCGCGCCTGGCCGCAGCGCGGTACCACCGCGGGCAGGTGGACCTTGAGGTGGCTTGGCGGGAATGGCAGGCCGCGCTGGCCGCCCGCTTGGCTGTCTACGATGTTCTCGCGATCCAACGGGAACTCGCCCAGGCACGTTTGGCGCGCGACTATTTGCAACACGATTGGTCAGTCTTGACCGTGGCCTTCCACAAACGCCTGGCCACCTTGCTGGAAGTTACGGCGGCGCGCTCGGCGGAGCGCCAGGCCGAAAATCAGGTGCTCCAGCTGAAACAACAGCTTCGGCAGCACCGGATTCTGCTGAACCGTGCGCTGGGCTTGCCGCCGCCATTCCCCGCCAATCTCCGTATTGATGGGACGTTTCCACGACGGCTCGCGCCGCCCCAAGCCAGCTTACTGTTAGATGGAATCCCGAAAAGAAGGTTGGATCTACTGGCCCTGCGACTGGGTTATCGCAGTGCCCAAGAGAAACTGCGCGCAGCGGTACTGCAACAATTCCCGCGGATATCGATCGGCTTTCAGCAGGGCAGTGATACCAGCAACTTGCATACGACGGGTTTTGGCGTGACCTTGGATCTGCCCATGTTTGACCATAACCAGGGGCGGATCGCCAGCGCAAAGGCCAGTCGAAAAGCATTGTATGACACCTATGTGGCCCGCACCTTTACGGCCCAATCGGATGCGTATCTGGCCCTCGCGAACCTCCACGCTCTCCAGCCACGGATACGTGCCTCCCGCCAAGCTGTCACGGGTCTTGAAATGTTGCGTAAAACCTATGCCCAAGCGCTCCAATTCGGCGGAGTGGACGTGGTCAGTTATTACACCGTTGTCACGCGGTTATCCACGGAAAAAATTCATTTGCTTCGCCTTAAAGAACAAGCTGTGCGTAATTGGATTGCTCTGGCGATGGCCACCGGTCTTTATCTTCCGTTGGAACCACCGCGTTCAGTGGAGAATATTCGTGTCCCGACCCAATAAACAAATTGGCATGGTTTTGGTGATTCTGGTTGCCGGCGGCGTGGGTTTGCTGCTCGGATGGTTGGCCCGCAACCCACCTGGAAACGAGGTGGTACACGGGCCGCCAATTCCAAGGCACGGGCCGCCGCCGCCTTCCGGCGTCGTCGCCTTGGTGCGCACCGCCAGGCTGCAACGCGGCAGAATATCGGATCGTTTAACGGCCTATGGTTCCGTGGTGGCGCGCCCCAGCGCCATTCGCAACATAGCCGTGCCATTTGCCTGTCAGGTGTTGGAAGTGCTGGTCTCTTCCGGCCAGCGGGTAACGGCGCAACAACCGCTGCTGATCATTCGGGCCAATTCCGACGTTCTGTCGCAATTTCAACAAACCGTCAGCAATGTGGCCGCAACGGCCAAACAATTGGCTGAAGTTGAGCAGCGCTATCGCCTGCGACTGACCACCCGAGGCGCTCTACTTACAGCGCGGCAAAATGCGTTGGTGGCCTCGCTGGCTCTTCGCGGCCTTGAAAAGCAGGGTATCTCCACAAAATCTACCATCCTTCATGCCGGGGAAAATGGAATTGTCGCCAGTATACCCAGCCAACCCGGAGCGACGGTGCCGACCGGCGGACCTCTCCTTGAACTGGTGACCGCGCGGAACATTGAAATACGCTTCGGTGTGGAGCCGGAAGATTCCATACGACTGCACGTCGGTCAGCCGGTGCGGATGTATGCGGTGGGAATGTCAAACCGCAACCCACCGATGGGCGGACGGATCGCCCTGATCACCGAGCGGGTCGATCCCCGTACCCGACTGGTGAATATGTTCGTCACACCGGACTCGTCCGATCATCTGATTCTTGGGCAATACATTCGAGGGTCCATCACGCTCAGGGTGTTCACGGGCCTGTTGGCGCCCCGCGCGGCCGTGCTGCCGTATCGGAACGGCTATCGTCTGTTCACG
>JAKCCC010000280.1 GCA_021838985.1 Planctomycetota bacterium | reverse complement strand
CCAGCCGCGCCTCGCCCAGCGTCTGGTAGTCGTGAATATATAAATCTTCATACTTCACGCTGCCCCACAGTCGTTCCACAAAAATATTATGGAACGCCCGCCCCCGCCCGTCCGTGCTAACGGCGCGGAGCAGATACGGATACTTGCGGGCCTCACGATCCGCTTGACTGAGGCCCGTTTGATGCGGCTTGGGGTAGTTCGCCTCCAGCCCCATCAGGCGCATGAGCCGACGCACCCGCTTGAGGTTGATGGGGTAGCCCGCTCACGCCAGCCGGGCTGTCATTCGCCGTACCCCTTAGAAGGGGGCCTCCAGATATTGTCGGTCCATTCGCCGCATCAACGCCAAATTCTCCGTCGCCCTAGCGCGTGCCGGGGCAGTAGGCACCCGAACGCGACCGCCCCAGGGGCTCACTTTGCCGTCTCACCGAAAGGGCCTGATGGTTCACCTCCAGAGCCTGTCGCTTATGCGCCAGCATCCAGCCCCGACTTTGTTTTAAGCCACTCCAACTCCATCTTCAGCCGCCCGATCCGGCCGTAGAGTTCCTCCAGTAACTCTTGCCGCTCCGCTCCACACCGACCGCGCTTCTGGGACAACACTTTTGGCAACACCTCGAGCACCTGCTTCTTCCAGGTCGGCACCTGGTGCGGATGCACTTGGAAGGCTCCGGCTACCTCGGCCGGGGTGCGGTCGCCACGCAGCGTTACCAGGGCCACCTTCCTCTTGAATACCGCCGAAAACCTCCGTCGCATCGAACCCATACTTTTTCTCCTGAACCGTCCCTTGTCTCAGACTGAAAAAGTACCTTAATTGCGTGCCCAGATTTTGGGGAGCACCATACGGTTCGGGGCTGGCCGTATTGGGCTTGATCGCCCCGTATTTCTGGCGGAGCTTTCCCCTCAATGGCCAGGAAATGCTCGGCGTCGCTATGGGAGCCGGTTGCCTGACTTACGCGGCGTTGTCGCTGGCCACGTGCCGGGAGCCGTTTAACATGGCCCGGCTATTGCACCGCGGGGCTTATGTCCGGGCCGAGGATGTGGTCAAATCCCGACGGCTCGGCAGGGCGCCGATTGCCTATTGGAAAAGAATTCTGCTGGGTTTTGACGAGCATTTCACCCGGGGCGACCAGCTCATCTCGGCGGGCTTTTTCGGCTGGAGCATGTTCTTTTTCGCGGCGTTCGTGGTGATTACGCTGCTCAATCTGGTGCATCCCTGGCCCGACCGGTTGTGGTGGGACTGGGGCCTGGTGGGCATTTACCTGGCCCTTATTTTGACACCACTGACGACCATCTGGTTCACTTGGGGCGCCCTGCGCGATTTGCGGCGGTTCTTTACCACCCTGCGTGTACGGCGGGTGGACGAACGCGATGACGGCCGTGTCATCAATCATCGCAATGCCGATGAGGCGCCGGCTGATGTTCCGGCGTCCTGCGGGTCAGGTCCACGGATCTGAAAATTTCACCGTGGCCCGTGAGGTCCGCGCGTGATTGCTGGTTGCATTTGTGCTGGGAGATCGGATAATGAAAGTTTTCCCGCCGTGGCTCGTGCGGCGGCGAGCATCGGGCGCCCGTAGCGCAATTGGACAGAGCGACGGTCTACGGAACCGTAGGTTGCAGGTTCGAGTCCTGCCGGGCGCAATGTAATGAATGATTATTCCCCAGCGCGGTGTAGCCGCAACCAAAATAGATAGCCCCCGGCTTGCCGGGGGTAGCGGTCCGCCGCCGAACCTGCTGTCCTGATGACGAACCAAAATCTTCGCATGGCGCAAAGATTTTGAAGGATTGTGATCTAGGGCGCCCGCGTGAACCAGTCCTCGGCCCAGCCACATGACCAGCACACCGCGCACCGGTGTGCCTGGCGAAGCGTTGACGAACTGGCCGTCCGGCCAAAGCATGGGGCCATAGCCCACGATTTCTTCAATGGGCTTGAGCGGATCGGCACAGGTAACAGGTGGTAGCATCGTTCCCATTTTCAATCTTCCTAACAATTTCCATCTCGGTGCCGCGAAAGGCTGGAGTCATGTCGTTTATTCCATGGCGGCCATCGCACTGGGTAACCGCGCGGCGGGCCAGTGAACTTCCGGTAAGCCGCCTTTTACCGCAGCCAGCAGGCCGCCTGGGCGGCGTGTAGGTACGGAATGCTCCAATACTCCAGCGTATTCCACTCAATATTGGTGGATTCTTCCAAATACGGACTGTCATCGGGGCGTCCGAGGAAACCGTTCATGAGCGCTTCCGGCAGCTGCGGTATCCGAAACGAATAACCGATGGGCTGCCGGTAGCCGAATCCGGTAAATAACGAACGATTGCACGTGTTGTGGCCCAGCGTCCAGTGTAACAGCCGCTCCGCCGCCGACCGCCACGACGCTGGGCCTAACGCCGCGCTGGCCCGTGCCAGCAAGTGGGCGTGACTTAGCAGGACGGATCCGGTACTCGATGCGAATCCCAGTGCGTTGAAAGGATGGATAAACGTACGCACCCCCCGTTTCCGTCCGGCGTCACGAAAACACTGGCGGTCCGTATGCGGCGGATTTAGATACACGCCATACGGCGTTAGCCCGAAGGGATTACTCGCCGCGTCCGCCCGGAGATATTCTTCCACATAACGATGTACGGCGTTCGCGGCCCGGTCGACGAGGGCGGCGCATCCGCCCAACCAGCCGCGCAATTCCCAGAGCCGCAGCAACGTCAAGGCCGGATCAGCCGCATAGGCCACGGAACGGAATCCATCCGCCTGGCCGGCTTCCAGAAAATAGCCGCTTAAGCCTTCTCCGCCCGGCTCCTGACGGTTCAGCAACTCGGTGGCCAATGCCAGAATGGCCTGCCGCTCGGCTTCCGTGGATTGGGCCGCTAATAGTTCCAAGTTGCCCCGTAGTTCGGCGGCCAGGAAAAGGGTGCGGCCGTCGTGCCCGCGGCGGCGGCCATAGCGGGCGGCCCGCTCGGCTAATTTCAAACAGGGTTCCGCCGCTGGCGGCGCCAGACAGCTGGCCGCCCGCGCCTGGGCAAGGACAAAGGCCCATTGGACCAGTGGGTTATACGTGGTGCGCACCTTGCGCTCGTCATCGGAGCCGGGGCGATTATCGGTCCAACGATTATCGGAGGCGTCGCCATAACAACCGGGATGATTTTCGAACCACCAGTGCCGTTCGTAGGTAAATCCGCTGCCCGGCGGAGCCGCCCCACCCGCCACGTCCTCATACACCTGCCCCTCATCATTGATCATGCGGTGGAACAGGCGGTTGCCCCAGGCGATTTCTTCGCGCAGATGAGCAGGCGTGACACCTCCGCGAATCAAATCATCCTGCACGCGTTCATGCAGCGTGACCAGCGCCTCGACGTGATACAGAATAAAGGCAAGCCATTTGCGAAAGTCCCCGGCGTCGTGCCAACCGCCGGTAGCCGGCCAGGGCCTGCCGTTCGTATCCAACACACCATCATCCAAATGGCACGCCTCATGCACGCCGAACATTTCATAGCCGCAGCGTTGGGCCCGCAGGAACGTCAGGTAGCCGGCGATGATGCGATCATAGATGCGCTCGCGGATGGCAAACGGCGGCGAAACCTGCCAATCGGTTTCAATCTGATAACTGCCCGGTGTGGTAAAGTCGTTAAAATCCGCCTGCCAGAATAGACCCCATCGCGTGGAGGTTCGATGCAGCTCCCCCTGGCGGTAATAGGATCCCGGGCGCGCGATCAGCCGGCCGCGCAGGGTGTCGTAGGGGGAGGGAAAACGCTCGGAAAAACCCTCCAGCGGCGTCGCGTTGCGCGGCATGCGAAAACAGTTTTGCCGGATATAAAAGGGAATTGTTTCCGGCAAGTCCACAGAACCCGCAGGTATCAACGTCAGCGTCTTGGGTGACGTCGGCAAATAGCCCAAATGGGACAGGGCCAACTGCGGCCGCGCTGATTCCAACCCCTTGCTCATTGAACCTCCGTGGCGACCTTCGTCGCCTCGAAGACCAACTCCAGTGTCTTAAACCCTTCGCGCCCGTTCATTTTCGGCTGGCGTCTTTCGCGCACCGCCACGGCGAAGTCCCGCAAGGAATCTCCTTCGGCGTCCGTGGGCGGAATTTTTTCCTGAATATCGAACACCGGTTCGAACCCCGATTTCAGATCGGTGAACTTCTGCTCTAATTTCTGCGGATATTCCGTGATGAACAGATCGCCCTTGGTG
>JAKCCC010000279.1 GCA_021838985.1 Planctomycetota bacterium | reverse complement strand
GTCTCCGCCAGGTTCTGACCGTCGTTATAGCCATCGTTGTGACAGGTCAGCACGGCGACGGGCGACGCGGCGGCGGGACCGGTGCTTGCCGCCCGCGCCGGCGCAGCGGTGAGGCGGACGGCTACCAGCGACTCGACGCCAAAGACCAACGCCCAAGTTACCAAGCGGCAGTGTTTATGCGACATAAAGGTCCTCCCAGTATTGCTAAACCGATATTTCTCATATGGTTTCTTGTCCACCATCAGTATAAGGTTTTTCATGCTTGGCTTCCTGCCCCACGGGTTTGTTAGGTGTCCCAAACCTGGTTGAAGATTGGAAAAAAAGGCGGCTCCTAATCGCCCGATCCGGTAGGATAAAAAGTAAATATTTGTTGTTGTGTTTTTATGAAAAGGAGCCACCGATGCAGATATCGTATCTGGTTATCGACAAAACGGATGACCAGGCCCTGGCCCATTACTTGGCAAACGGGGATGGGACAGCCACCTCATTTCATTGTTCTTATGTTCGCGGGCCGTTTTGCGGTTCGTCGGCCGCCCGGCCGGCAATGGACGCAAGCGTCGGCCCAGCGGTTTCCCGAATTTACTGATTACACCGTCGCCGGCCAGGGGCGGACCACGCGAGGTGTTCTGCCGCAAGAGCGCGGGGGCTTGGTCCCCGTCGGGCACGATCAGATACGCCCGCCAACCCTCCGCATCGGGATGAAACGCGGCTGCCTTCGGTGCGACATAGCCCGCCGGTGACGCCGCGGGGGTCAGTTCCACGTTCACCCGCGCGCTGGAGCAGGCGTAGTAAATAGGTGGCGGCCGCTTGTTTTGCGCAACAATACAATGAGGTTCGGCAACGCCCGGACTTTGCAGCGGGCAGGGCCTGTGCGCAGGGCCGCCACGCCAAAAACTGGTGAAATATCCAGTTAACAACCCTGTCGCGTTCGCACCCCGAATGCAACCCTCTTTACATCGTCTTACCTGCGGTGCCCCCACGCGTGCCGCCGGGCCAACAGGATCAGACCGCCGAGGGCCAGCAGGGCCAGTGTCGCCGGTTCGGGGGTTGTTCCGTTGCCAGTAGGCGTGCCGTCAATTTCAAAAGCGGGTAGCGGCCCGCTGGCTGCATAGGTGTTCCACGGGCCTCCGCTGCTCGACTGATATGCAGGGTAGACAGCCGCGGCGCTGGAAGCATACCAAACGGCGTTATCGCTGCTCTGGGCAGGTATGGCTACAAGCCAGTAAGTAGTTCCGGATACAAGGGTCAGCACCCCCGACGCCAAAACGGTGAGGTCGCTGTTGCTCGACACGGCCACCCCACTAACGGTGTCGAGCGCCGTGCCCGGCAAGTTGCTGGAATCGCTGTCAATGGAAATCGTGTAATTGTTGGCCGACCCGCCGTCGTCACGCAAGGCCAATGTAGCGGACGTGTACGTGTAGTTGGCTGCCGGTACGAAGGGGGCAGCTACCGACTGGTACGACACCGGCCCCCCGGCCTGGTCCGTGACCAGGGCTGAGGAAGAGAAAATCGCGGGATAATCCGTGTAGATGATGTTGGCCGCAGCCGTTGTCGTAACCGCGGTCAAAGCGGCGCCAAAGTACAGCGCAGCAAACGCTAACTTTCTCGTAAACATAGGGTGCTCCTTTTAAAAAGCGGCATTGATCTTTCCGCTTTTCGCGTTCAGCGCCCGGCATCACGCGTGCCGACTTGCGCCGATCCGCAACAGATTTTCCACTTCGACTTTCGGTAATGATGGGTTCCGTTTCACCTCCTCCCGAAGGTTGGCGGCGCGAAAATACCGCGGCCCTAAGTTCATGGCTTGGCGGAAAGGACGGCTGGAAGCGCCTTCCCGCGCCGCCGCGCCAGTAGGGCCAGGCCGCCCAAGGCCAGCAGCGCCAGCGTGGCGGGTTCGGGGGTTGTTCCATTACCATTGGGCGTGCCGTCAATTTCGAAAGCGGGTGTGTCCCCGGTGGTGTCGAGGGCCCAGGGACCTCCGCTGCTTGACTGATACGCCCAGGGGCGGCTGTAGCTGGCGGAGGCAAACCAGTCGCCGTTATCGCCGTTGGCAGCAGGTGTGGCTACGAGCCAGTAAGTAGTTCCCGATACAAGGGTCGGCGCCCCCGACGCCAAAACGGTCAGGTTGCCGGTGTTCGGTAGGCTCACGCCGCTGGCGGTGTCGAGCGCCGTACCCGGTAAGCTGTTGGAATCACTGTTAATGGAGATCGTGTAGTCGTTGACCGAGCTGAGGCTGGCATTACTTAGCGCCAGCGTGGCAGACGCGTAGGTGTAGTTGGCCGTCGGTACGAAGGATGCGGCCAGCGCCTGGTACGACCCGCTTCCCAAGTCCATGACCACGCCAGCGGTGTAGGAGGTCACGGGATAATCCGTGTAGATGATGTTGGCCGAAGCCGTCGCCGTCAACGCGGTCAACATGGCGCCAAAGCACAGCGCAGCCAACCCTAATTTCCTCGTAAACATAGAGTGCTCCTTTTAAAAGAGCGGCATTGATCTTTCCGCTTTTCGCGTTCAGCGCCCGGCATCACGCGTGTCGGTAGGCGCTGATCCGCAACCGATTTTCCATTTCGACTCTTGGTGAGGATGAACTCCGGTTCACCTCCTTTCGGGCCTTGGCGTCGCGAGGTTGCTGTAGTCCTTTGGTCTTGACTTGACCGCCAAGCATGAAAAACCGTCTCTGGACGTGGACGAAGGTGTTTTGTGATTATTTGTATCCATTTGAGAACTATCCCAAAAGGACAAACCCATGCTGGCGGCGATACCACAGCAAAGTGCAGGCCAGCTTGACCTTCCCCCATGAATTATACCAAGTACCGGGGAGAGTCCATCGAAGCTAGGCAGCCGCGGGGTGGCCCGGAGCGTGGCGCAGGGCCGGGGCGGGCAAGCGTGATTCATTCCGCTTCGTTCTATCTTTACCAATAAACTCAGCAGGGAAGACAAGTCGCTGCTGGGCTACAAGGCGTTTGTGCTCTCCCAGACGCTTGGACGTTAAGTATGCTTTAGCAAGATCGTCCACGGCAACAGTCACGCGACTCTGAAGGTGAAGCTTGAGTGACATTCCTTTTCGGGCGGGTTTACTTCCCGACTCATTCGAATGAACTCAAGGATCTCGCGGCTCGCACCCCCGAAAGCAACCGTTTCATAAACCAGGTCTTGCACGGTACACTGGGATAATCGGCGCCGGTTCTGGCCGACACCACAGGCGGTTGGCGAGGGCGCAGCAAGGAACGCCCCCATGCGTTGGCCCTATCCGTTCAACTCCTTGCGGCGGCCGGTATGTCTCATGGCAGCTGGGCTGTGTCTTTCCGCGCCCACATGCCCAGTTTGGGCGGCGCAGGCCAGCCCCCTACCGCTTGCACGGCCTGTTGCCAAAGTTGGGGCCTATTACTTCGACGGTTGGGCTTGGCCACGTGATCCCCACCTTAATGGCTTGCGAAACTGTCCGGCCTTCGCCGGGAGAAAACCTCTGTCGGGCTGGCTGGACAACACGCGTTGGCTGATGCGTCAGCAACTCCTCTGGGCGCACCGGGATGGAATCTCCTTCTTCATCTTCGACTGGTATTACGGACACGGCCGGCCGCTGCCGCTTAACCATGCGCTGTATCTGTACCGCGGCCTGCGCCGGCACGTCGGCGTCCGGTATGCGCTGCTTTACGTCAATGTGGGCCGATTTGTGATTCCACCGCGCATGTGGCGGGCCGTGGTTACATTCTGGACCAGGCACTACTTCAAGGACCGGAGTTATCAACGCATCAACGGACGGCCCGTCCTGGTGATCATCGACGTGAGCAACCGTTTCCTGAAACAATTTCGCGGGTACGACGGAGGGCGCGGGCGAATAGGAGGGGCCAATCGGGCGCTGGCGGTGCTGCAGGCCGTGGCCCGGGCGCACGGCCTGCCCGGTGTATTTGTGGTCGGCGGCGTCCTCTGGGGCGAGGCTTACCCCCATGCGAAAGCTTTTCCGAGTTTTGCCTGGCTGCGGGGATTGCATATCAACGCTTTAAGCGAGTACAACTATCCCTACGGCGGCGGCGCCTTCAACGGACCACGGCCATACCGTTACCTGGTACACGTGGGGCAATGGGCCTGGGACCGGTTTGCCGCGGTCAGTCCGCTGCCGTATATACCGGTGGTCATGGATGGATGGGACCCGCGGCCGTGGAATGAACGGGCCACCGG
>JAKCCC010000278.1 GCA_021838985.1 Planctomycetota bacterium | reverse complement strand
TTGTCAAACGACAAATTTCGGGTTGGACCAAGAGCCCCAGACTCGCCATCGAACCCGCAGCACCGGCCTCCGGGTCGCCGTAGCGGGTCGCCCGCGGCGACCCGGTGAACGGCGGTGGACGTGACAGCCGAAAATTAAGCGGTGACAAAGCTCTAGGTTTCCCCGCGCGGCGGAGACGCAACCCGATAGCTGGCTCCCGGTCCGCATGGAGGCGGAGCAGTGCAGTCGCCCTGGCGAGCCTCGGCGGATCGTGGAGTCGCCTTGGGAGACCTTGGCGGGGCTGGGTTCCCCATGGCAGAGCCCGCCTTGTGCCTGTACCAAAAACCTTCGCGCAGCGCGAAGGTTGGGAAAAATTGGGGTCTGGATTTTAGTGCTGGGATAAACCAGCGAAAGACGCGACACGAAAGGTTACCTGCAATGTCTAAAAAAATTCGTATCGGCATTATCGGTACCGGTGGCATGGCCCATGCCCATGCCGACCAGTTTAAACACATTCCCGGCGTGGAACTGGGCAGTTGCCTGGACATTGTACCGGAACGGGCCCAGGCCTACGCCGAAAAATATCAGGTCAAGCACGTGGCGCGGGACCTGGACGAACTGCTGGGACAGGTTGATGCGGTGAGTATTGTTACACCCGACCGGTATCATGCGACGCCGAGCTTGGCTGTCCTGCGGGCCGGCAAACATCTGCTCTGCGAGAAACCGCTCACCGTCACGCTGGCGGAGGCGCGCCAGGTGGCTGCGGCGGCGCAAAAGGCGGCGCGGCGCGGCGTGATCCACATGGTTAATTTTTCTTACCGTCGCTCGGCGGCCATGCAAAAGGCGATGCAGGTGGTCGCGGCTGGGCAGCTCGGAGGCTTGCGCCATGTGCATAGTTTTTATTTTCAGTCCTTCCTTACCTCCAATGCCTGGGGCCATTGGACCAAGGAGAGTCTGCTGTGGCGCTTGCAGACGGCCGCCGGATCCGGCGGAGTACTCGGGGACATTGGCTGCCACATCCTCGACCTGACCACCGCGGTGGCCGGTGATGTGGCCCGCCTTCGCTGTGCGCTGCGAACTTTTCCCAAAATCGATGCGCAAGGCCGGGAATGCACCCAATGGCGCGGCCAGAAGCTGGACGCCAACGACTCGGCGGTCATCGAGATTGAGTTTGTTAACGGCGCCCTCGGCGTGGTGCAGACCAGTCGTTGGGCCACCGGCCACATCAATCATTTGCGGCTCGAAGCCCATGGCACACAGGGCGCGCTGCGCTTGGACCTGGACCGCGATTATCGGCAGATTGACCTGTGCCTCGGCCCGGCGAAGGACCAAGCGGCTTGGACCACCCGCACCCTGCCCGAGGCGCCATCCATCTGGCAACGCTTTATCCGCGCCATCCGCACCGGCCGACCCGATCAGCCGGATATCCCGCGCGGCGCCCAAATCCAAGCCTATCTTGACGTCTGCGAACGCTCCGCGCGCTCCGGCCGCTGGGAAAAACCCCTCCGCTGGGCGTAGGCGAGTGGGCGAAAAAGGTGACCGCCACCCTTCCCCCGGCCGCGCCCACCGTCTCGGATGGCCATCGGGTCCCGCACGCGACCTTCGCTGACGCCGAGAAGCTGGATGTCAACCCTCAGACTTCTCTTGATCGCCACCCCCTTTGACCCCATCACCTCAACAGGTGTTCCAGCCCAAAATCCACCATCCGCCGCATCGTGGCGTAATCCACCGGCCCACAATGATTCATGTTTGGCAGCACGCGATATTCCACGCGATGGCCTTGCGCCCGCATGGCGGCGACAAACGGATCGGAGTGTCGAATCTTGGCCACCGCCGGATCCTTCATCCCATGAATAATCAGGTAGGCGATACGCGGCATGGTTTCCACCAGGTGCAGCGGCGAATGTTCCCGAAGGGCCGGTCCGATCTCGCCGTAGCTGCCAAACGCATGATGCATCGTGCGCGGCAGATCGGGGCGCTCGGTATAGTGAAAAGGCAGATCACACACCGGACAATTGGCGCAGCAGGCTACCACGTGATGCCGGCTGTAGCGGCAGAACACGAGGGCCTGCTGCCCCCCCATTGAGCCGCCGGTCGCAATCACCGGAATACCCGCATCCAACTGGTGCCGGCGAAAAATGGCCTCCAGTAATTCATCCACAAAACGCCGCGTGGGAGCATTCATCCAAGCCCACGGCTCGTGGTAGGGAAAAACCACCAAGCCGCCCTGGTCGGACCACTCCAGTTCCGCCGGCTCGGCGGCATCTTTCATGGCGGTGGCGCCGAGCCCTGCAAAACGCAGGATGATTCCACGTATCGGCCCCCGCAAATATTCCCGAGAACTCCAGGCCACTTGATCGATCAGCTGGTCTTCCATGATATGCCTCCTTCCTTTCTTAATTAAAATCAGGCCCTACACCGGGCCGCGAGGTACGCTTGGGCTTGGGCGATAAAGGCGCTGTCGGGCAGGGCATAGGGGCGAAACTTTTCCAGCGTGCCCTGCTCTTCGCTGTACGCCAGGGCCCGGAACGGACCCAAGCGGTTGGCGGCCGGTGAATCGATCAGGTTGCTGCTGTCGGCGGCGCTCATCTGAAAGAGAACGCGGTGGTCAAATTCACGCATCAACCGGCGCTCCAGCGTGCGTTCCAGGGACAGCAACGTGTCCACCCACGCCAGCACGTGAATACCCACCGGCGGGCCGTCGGAAAGCAACTGGGCGAATTGGGCGGCGGTATCTGGCTGGGCATCGCCCGAGTCGGCGGAGAAACGGAAGTTGTTATCCGCTTGGCGCAGGACGCGGTAGCGCTGCAGGCCGAGGACGATCAGAAAAATCGCTGCCGACAGCGCCGCTGGCGCCTCCCGCCGACGCTGCAGCTCACCGGACAGCTCCGCGATCATGTCCGGTACGGCGCGATAGGCGATATCCTGGACCGCCTGTGGCGTGACCGCGGCGACCTTGGCGAGCGTGCCACAGGTTGGGCCATCCGCGGGGCTGCCATCGCAGATGTAAAACCTCGCCTCCGGGGCCTGCTGCGCCGCCAAGGCCAGGATCGCTCCCACCAGGATGGCCAAGGCCCGCTCTTCATCCTGGCCGAGCAGCAGCAGATTGCCGCCGGCGCGGCGCTGCAGCGTCACGGCGGTGGGTTCCTTGATCGCGACAGGTTCACCAAGCCACAGCCTCGAGTAGAGGCTGGGCCGGGGCGCTTTCAGCAACTCTACCAAGCCCTGATTCTGGCGCATATCCGCGGGCACATTACCCTCAAAAATCACCGCTGGCGGAAGATTCAACTTGGCCTCGGCGGCCCGCTGGCGCACCTGGTCCAGGTAGCGTTCGCGCGGCGTTTCGGGCAGCCATGCGACCTGGAATGGGCTGTTGCCCTCGACCAGACCGCCCATATCGTTGTAGATCGCTTCACCGGGGCGCGACAGCAGCCGCGCCGCGGAATTGCCCTCCGCGAGCACAATTTGGGAATCCGCTTCGGTGGTCTGCAGGGCGATGCGCACCGCAATCTGGCCTAACGTGCTGCGGGACAGACCGGACGATCCGGCGATGGTTTGTGAGCCTAACAGCACGTGTACACCGAAGGCGCGACCCTGGCGCACGAGTCGATCCAGCAAGCCGGCGGCATCCTGGGCCAGCTTGTCATCTTCCGCGAAGAATTCCTGAAATTCATCGACGATCAACAACACCCGGGGCAACACCTGTTGCGTTTGCCCGCGATAGGCGGGCAGATCGGCCACGCCGGCCTGCCGAAACATCCCACCACGGCGGGTCAGCTCGGCCTCGACGCGCTGCAGCACGCTTAAACCGAACTGTCGGTCGGTCTCCACGCCGATGGCGCGGGCGTGGGGAAGTTGCCACACCGCATAAGTTTTAAATTCCACGCCCTTCTTGAAATCAATCAGGTACAGCTCCAACTCCGCCGGCGAATACCAGAGCGCCAGATTGGTCGTCAGCACGTGCAGAAGGGTGGATTTTCCGGAACCCGTTTTACCGGTCACCAAGGCGTGTTGGGCCACGCCGCGGCCCAGCCGAAAATTCTGCCGACGGGTAGCGCCGCAGACGCCGAGCGCCACCTCCAGCCCCTCGGCGCTGCGGCGCGACCAGAACTGTTCCGGCGCCGGCGCGATGGTGGTGAAGGGAATTTCCACGCGTTTCGATTCGCGCGTGCGCCGCCCCACCACCCCCAGGATGCCGCG
>JAKCCC010000277.1 GCA_021838985.1 Planctomycetota bacterium | reverse complement strand
TTGTCCAGTGGGGATTTGTTGCGCGCGGAGAAAACGGCCGGCACGCCCCTCGGTCGGCGCGTGCGGCAATTCCTGGATCAAGGAGTACTGGTCCCCGACGATCTGTTGGTGCAACTGGTGCAGGAGCGGGTCCGCGGCGCCCGGGAGGGTTTTATTCTCGACGGTTATCCCCGCACCTTGGCGCAGGCCCGGATGCTGGATAGCTTTCTTGACGGAGAGGATATGCCCCTGGACCTGGTATTAATTTTCACCCTCGAGGCCGCGGTGCTAACCCGCCGTTTCGCGGGACGGCGCATCTGCCCGAAGTGTGGAACCGTGTACCATCTGGATTCCCGCCCGCCGCTGGTTCCCGAACACTGCGACCGCGATGATGCGGCACTGACTTTGCGCCCCGACGATGCGCCGGAGACGGTGCGCCGGCGCCTCGAAACCTACCAGGAAACGATGGCGCCGGTGCTGGCTTATTTCACCGAGCGTAAGTTGTTGGCCACTATGGACGCATCCGGTTCGATTGACACCGTGGCCGAACAAGCCGTGCGGATCGTGCGCCGCCATTTTGATCTAACGTCAAGCCCATGCGAATCGCTTTGAAATCCCCTCTGGAAATTGAAGCGATGCGCCGGGCCGGCCGCGTGGTGCGGCAAACTTTGGACCGGTGCCGCGGCCTGGCCCGTCCCGGTGTAACGACAGCCCAACTGGATCAACTGGCGTGGGAGACCTTTACCGCGGCTGGCGCGGTGGGCTTGTTTAAAAATTACCCCACCTATGAAGAAGGCCAAGGCTTCCCGGGACATACTTGCATCAGCGTTAACGACGAGGTGGTCCATGGCATTCCCGGTCCGCGGGTGCTGTGCGCCGGCGACGTGGTAAGCATTGACTGCGGCGTGCGCTTCGACGGTTGGTGCGGGGATTCAGCCATTACCGTGGCGCTGGAGCCAGCCCCGCCCGAACTGCGTGAACTGATCCGCGTAACCGAAGAGACCTTGCGGCTGGCGATCCGCCTGATCCGCCCCCACTTACGCTGGAGCGACGTGGCCGGCCCCATGCAGCAGTATGTGGAGCAACACGGATTTTCCTGCGTACGTGAATTTGTCGGTCATGGCATCGGCCGTCGCATGCACGAGGATCCCAAGGTTCCCAATTTCGTCTCGCCTGAATTCTTGAATCGTGATGATTTCTACCTGCGAGAGGGAATGACTCTGGCCATTGAGCCAATGGTTATCCGCGGTCGGCCCGAAGTGGCGGTATCCGCCGACGGCTGGACCGTCGTTACGCGGGACCATTCTTGTGCTGCCCACGTCGAGCATACGGTGGCGGTCACGCGGCGGGGCTGTGAAATCTTGACAAATGGAAACTAATCCCGGATAGTACCGTTTCCGGGGCCAATTTATCCCGCATACTCACCTGGCGGCAGCGCGAGGCGGAAGCGGATGGGGTCGCGCGGCGGGGACGTTCAGCAGAGGAAACGCATGCCCAAGGATGAAGCGCTTCGTATTGAGGCTACGGTGACGGAAGCCCTGCCCAATGCCATGTTCCGTGTGAAGCTGGAAAACGGCCATGTGCTTTTGGCGCATATTTCCGGCAAAATGCGGGTGAACTACATTCGGATCCTGCCGGGCGACCATGTCACCGTGGAAATGTCCCCCTACGACTTGTCCCGGGGGCGGATCGTGATGCGTAATTGACCGCGGTTGGCATTTTCTGGTGTAATCGGGTATAGTAATTAGTTTCGCCGCGAGGGGGGCTTACCCGCTCCGCCGCGGCATCATCCGCCAGCTGCGGATTGTCGGGAGCTATCCGTATGAAAGTTCGCGCCAGCGTGAAGCGTATCTGTGAGCATTGCATTCTGGTGCGCCGCCGCGGCGTGTTGCGCGTGGTTTGCAAAGCGGATCCCCGCCATAAGCAGCGGCAGGGATAGGCCGGAAATTCAGTCGGAGCCGCTGGATAACGCGCCCGATTGAGGTCAAGGAGTTTTTATGCCGCGTATCGCGGGCGTGGATATTCCCCAGGAAAAGCCCATCCACATCGGCCTCCGTTATATTTATGGCTTAGGGCCTAAGAACAGCCGGGACATCCTCAAAGAGGCCAACGTGGATCTGCAGAAGCGGGCCAAGGAGTTATCGGAAGATGAGGTCGCCCGGATCGGAACCATTATCGACCGAAATTACATCGTGGAAGGCGTGCTGCGGCGACAGATTCAGCAGCACATCAGCCGCTTAAAAGACATCGGCTCCTACCGCGGCGCCCGGCACCGGCGAAATCTTCCGGTGCGCGGGCAACGAACGCGCACCAACGCCCGCACGCGCAAGGGCCCCCGCAAGACGGTGGCCGGGAAGAAGGGCGTTAAAGAACTGCATGGGTAAGGGCTGGATGAAGCGACGGCTGTAAGCCCGCCGCCGCGGATCGCCCCCGGGCCGGTTGGCGGCGGGAGGCTTCGATGGTTAAGGCAACGGGGCTACGGTGTGATTGTAGAGCCGACGCCCCCGTCGGCTGATCAGCGGCGCTCCGATGGCTAAGGCGACGGGGCTACGGTGTGGGGCTGTTACGCGGCGCACCGGTGCAACCGGCCCGGCCTCCCGGACCGTCGGCGGCTTTACGCGGAAGGAAGCGGTTTTCGCAACGGTGGGCAACTTGTTCAGAGGTGGTTGATGGCCAAGGTCGGAAAGAAGAAGGTTCGCAGGAACGTCGTGCGCGGCATCGCGCATATCAAAGCCAGTTACAACAATACCCAGGTGACCATCACGGATGTCAACGGCGAAACCCTGGCTTGGGATTCGGCGGGCACCGTCGGCTTCAAAGGAGCCCGCAAGAGCACGCCGTTCGCCGCGACGCGCGCCGCGGAAAATTGTGCCGCCAAGGCCCGTAAATTTGGAGTCCAGGAGCTGGAGGTGCGGGTGCGCGGGCCGGGCTCCGGTCGTGAATCCGCCATTACCGCCCTGCAGAATAGTGGTCTGAAAATAAGCGCCATTGAAGACAACACCCCCCTGCCGCATAACGGCTGCCGGCCGCCCAAAAAGCGGCGCGTGTAACGCCTGGCGGGAACGAACTGGTTAAACAGAAATCGCGCTGCGCTGACAGATGCCTTGGGGCGATAATCGCGCGGCGCCTTGGTTGGAGAAAAACTATGCGGATGCGTTGGCTGGGTTTGGAACTGCCCACACGCGTGGAGGCCGATCCCGCGGTCGCCACCGCGACCTACGGGAAATTTTCGGTGGAGCCGTTTGAGCGCGGATTCGGGACGACTCTGGGCAACTCCCTGCGCCGGGTGCTTTTAAGCTCCCTGGAGGGCGCCGCTCCCGTTTGGGTGCGTATTGCCGGGGCGGAACACGAGTTTGCCCAGTTGCCCGGCGTGGTCGAAGACGTGACGGACATTATTCTCAATATCAAGTCTCTGGTGGTATCCCTGGAGGGCGAGGATGCCAAAACGCTGGCGGTCCGCAAAAAGGGGCCGGGCACAATCACCGCGGGGGATCTACAAGGTGATACGGCCGTGACGATTCACAACAAAGATCTGGTGCTCGCGACCCTGACCAGCGATAACACCTTCGACCTGGAACTGGAAGTTCGCAAAGGTCGCGGCTTTGTCACCGCCGCCGAGAATACTCCCGCGGAGCAGATCATCGGCGTGATTCCAATCGATTCGGTCTACTCCCCCGTCACCCGCGTGCGCTATAAGACGGAGGATATGCGCGTCGGCCAAAAGACGAATTACGACCGGCTGCTCATGGAAATCTGGACCAACGGCACCATTGCCCCTGGCCTGGCGCTGGTGGAGGCCGCTAAGATCCTGCGTAAACATCTGAATGCTTTTCTGCAACATTTCGAACCGGGAGAACTGGTGGACGCGCCAGTGGAAACGGACCTTCCGACCGTTCCGGTGGAGCTTTCTCCCGAAGCGGCCGCCAAACTCTACCAGCCGGTGACCACTATGGGTATCTCCTCGCGGGCATGCAACTGCCTGGAGTCGGCCAAGATCCATACCATCGGCGATCTGGTCCGGTTTACAGATGAAGAGCTGGACAAAGTGCGCAGCTTCGGCAAGTCCAGCCGGCGGGAAGTCAAGAAGAAATTACATGAAATGGGGCTGTCCCTGGGCATGCATATCCCGGAACCGGAAGCGCCCGCGGCGGTAATGGCGCCAGCGGCCAGCGAGGATGGGGCCAAGGATTCCTCCCAAGAGA
>JAKCCC010000276.1 GCA_021838985.1 Planctomycetota bacterium | reverse complement strand
CGCCTCGATGATATTTTCGGACACTCCGATAGTCCCGAACACGCCCTCCGGTGAACGAAACTGCGCCACCACCCTCACTTTGGCCGCGGATTCGGCGGTCGCATTGACCACGCGGACCTTGTAATCCACCAGATGCAGGGCGGCCATCCCCGGATACGTCCGCTTCAGCGCCGCCCGCAGCGCACCGTCCAGGGCGTTGACAGGACCGTCACCTTCGGCCGCTGCGTTTATTAGCCGGCCCCCGACCGTAAGCTGCAGCCTCGCCTTCGTCATCACCTGCCCACCGCGCCGGCGTGAGACGGCGCAATGATACTGGTCCAACTCAAAGAAGCGGCGGTAGCGCCCGATCTGCCGGCGCAAAATCAATTCGAATGAACCTTCCGCCGCCTCGAACTGGTACCCCTGTGCCTCCAGGGCGGTCACTTCGTCCAGCACCTTTTTCAGAGCGGCGCGATCTTTTTCAATATGGAATTTCCGCCCGGCCTTGGCGGCGATATTGGAAACGCCGGAAAGTTCGGAAATCAGGATGCGCCTCGTATTTCCCACCGCCTCCGGCGGGACGTGCTCGTAGGAACGGCTCAGCTTGTTCACCGCGTGCACATGCATGCCACCTTTGTGGGCAAAAGCGCTGCTGCCCACATAGGGCTGATGGTTCAAGAGAGGCAGATTGGCGACTTCATAGACATAGCGGGCGGTTTCCGTGAGCCGCTCCAGCGACTCCGGCCGCAGACATTCCAGGTTCAGTTTCAGCCGCAGATTGGCGATCACCGCGGTCAGGTCCACGTTGCCGCAGCGCTCGCCGATGCCGTTGATCGTGCCCTGCACCTGGCTGGCCCCCGCCTGGATACCCGCCAGGGCGTTGGCCACCGCCAAAGCGCTGTCGTTATGGGGATGGATGCCGATGGGCGCCCCCGCGCACCGGCGGGCTTCGGCCACCCCCTCGGCAATGTGCTCCGGCAGCGAGCCGCCGTTGGTGTCACATAGACATATCAGGATGGCGCCGGCCTGGGCCGCCGCGGTAATCGTTTCCAGCGCGTAGTGCGGGTTGGCTCGAACGCCGTCAAAAAAATGTTCCGCATCGTAAATGACCTTCCGCCCCAGGCGGGTCAGATAGGCCACGCTGTCCGTGATCATATCCAGGTTTTCCGCCAGCGACACCCCCAGCACTTGCGTCGCGTGCAGGTCCCAGGTCTTGCCGACAATCGTTACATAGTCCGTCGCGGCGTTGCGCAAGGCGTTCAGGCCGGTATCCTCATCCGCCTTGACGCCTTTGCGCCGCGTCATGCCGAAAGCGGTCAACCGGGCCTGGTTCAGACGCAGCGCGCGGGCTTCCTGAAAAAATGCCGCATCTTTGGGATTGGACAGGGGATACCCGCCCTCGATGAAATCCACGCCGAGTTCGTCCAGCTTGCGGCAGATTAACACCTTGTCCTGCACCGAAAAACATACCCCCTCCCCCTGACTTCCGTCGCGTAACGTGGTGTCGTAGATCTCGATTCTTGCCATAACCGCCTCAGCTCATCAGGACACGGCCGTAACGCCGCCTTTGGCGCGGCGTTAGGGCAACATTATCGAATGATTGGCGCAACCCATCCACCGATACCCCGTTGGTCGCGCGGATCGGGGCTTTAGGTGGAAGAGCCCTTCGAGGCCGCAATGGCAGCGCGGACAGCGGCCAGCACCGATCCTGCCTCAAGGGCGATCGGGTGGCGCAGCGGCGGGACGTGCGCTGCATGATCTGTCCGCACCAGACACCTCGTTTCTATCATTGTAATTCTAACTGGAATATCCCGTCGGTCAACTCTCGTGTCGTGGTCTGGCTCCAGGGCATCCCTGGGAGTTTTGGCGGCACACCTTGCGGGGTGTGCCCGCTTGGCGCTGCCGGGCCAGTCACGTTTGCGGCGGGTCGCCGTAGGCGACTGAACTTGGGGGCCCCGCCGGCTACATGGCACCCCCGCGCATAGATCTGGGATACGCCGCGGGTTCGATTCGCGCCGCGGCGCCCTGTAGCCGGCGATGTCCCAACAGTTTAGTCGCCCGCGGCGACCCGCTGCGAAATGCCCACGCGCCGGGACCGTGTAGGGCCGCCGGAAGTGTCATGCGCCCGGCTACAGGGCGTCCGGTTCGCGCCAGGACACGGTGCACCTGGCCTGTCCTGAAAATAAGAGGATATGCTGATACCGTGTCGGTCGATCTCCGCCCCCGGCGGAGCGGCTCTGGGCGGTTGTTAGGCCGTGGCGGCTTGGGCCGGTAGTTCGCTGCAGCAGAATTTGCACTTACGCGCCTGGGCCGGCAGGCTTTCCAGACAGAACGGGCACTGGCGTGTCGGCGGCGCTGGAGCCACAGGCGGTGCGGGCGCCGGTTTTAACAACAATTTGGTCAGGAAATAGCAGATTAATCCAACCGCCAGCAAATTGGCGAAGGCGAAAATCAGATCGCCCACCAGCAGCCGATTATCCACCCAGTGGCCGCTTTCAGCCTGATACCGGCTGATGACCGGCCCCAGAGTTTTCCATTGCTGGTTACGGAAAAACAGATTGACCAAGGGCATGAGGATATCCGCGTTGATCTTGGTCACCACGGTGTTGGTGGCGGAGCCGATAATGATGCCAATCGCCATCGAGAGCATATTCTGCTTGAACAGAAACCCGCGAAAATCGCCAAACCAAAACCGGGTGCTCTGATGCAGCCGTTGCGGAACCGCGCGCAGACCCACCGTCCAGTCGCCGCCCGCGGCGGCATGGTTGTTATCCATATGGCCTTGCCTCCTTTTTTCGTGGACTTTATTTCGCCGATGGCCGAAGAACATTATAATTTCAACTTGCAACATCGTATATAATTACGCTAAGATGGTTGGGGCGGGCGGGCGACAGGAGGTCTCGGCGACCAAGCGGTGTTGCGTGCCCCCCGACGCCGGCGCACGATTCTAATGGCGTCGGCAGCGCTTCGCTGGCCCGCGGTTGAAACATCGCTGCGTCAACCTCTGGCGGGAGCGAGGTCCGTGAAGAGGCTCTAACAGGAGTAAGGGAATGCTGGTCCTCTCCCGCCAACGCAACGAAAGCATCATCATCGGCGATGACATTACCGTCACCGTGGTGGATGTGCGCGGCGATAAGGTGCGGCTGGGGATCAGTGCGCCGAATACCGTAACCGTCCATCGCGAAGAAATCTATCGCGCCATTCAGCGCGAACGCAATGGCGGCGTGCCCAAGGCGCCTGCCGGATCGGGCGCTCCCGCGGCGCCCCGTGCCGCGCCGGCCGCCGCCGCGCCACCCGCGCCGAGCGTCCTATCCACCACTCCGCGTGTGGATTAAGCCGGATTTTTCACCACTTAACCCGAACGTTTCACCACGGAGAACACAGAGGGCACGGAGGAACATATTTGACAGCCGCGTGGATCGCAATCCCGCGGCCGTCGTGGCTGCGCCCGTTACACGGCCGCAGGAGATTTTATGGATTTCTTAAGTGTGACCGAGTGTTTGAAGCAGAATATTTTGGATCTCTTTGTTTCTCCGTGATCTCTGTGTGCTCTGTGGCTCGGTGGTGAAAAATCCGGGCTTGAGCCCCAGCGAAAAATCAAGTCAAAAGTAAAAGGGGTGCATGAGGGGCTGTCCCTCAGGGGCCTTGGCGTTGCACCGACACCGGCGGTATAATAACGCTTTAAACGCGGGCGTGGCGGAACTGGCAGACGCGCTAGATTCAGGTTCTAGTGTTCACAAGACGTGGAGGTTCGAATCCTCTCGCCCGCATCAACGTGGCCCCTTCTTCACTGCCCGGCCGGGCGCAACTACTTTTCGGCGGGCCCTCCCTGCCCGGCGGGCGCGTACCGAACCTGAAAACCTTCGTAGCCCCAAGGTCGCCGGGGGCAACCAAACTGCGGCGCGGGCTGTGGCCACGCGCAAGCCGGGGCAGAGCGCAGCGCCGCCCCGGGTTCTCCGGGTCCGCCCCCGCCATTTCCAAGGCAGGAACTTGGGTATTCCCCGAAAAATGACCACACCCGAAGCAGTGCGGTCCGCCTGGTTTGTGCCGGGGGCGACTTAAGATATTTCACCAAGAACAACGATAATATGATATTGTCGTAACCTGGCGGTAGGCGGCCCGATAAGGATATTGGTGCACATGCGTTTTTCACCGGTGGTCCACATGGGCAAACTTCCCCTGCCGTGGCGCCTGGCGCTGCT
>JAKCCC010000275.1 GCA_021838985.1 Planctomycetota bacterium | reverse complement strand
AATCATGCCGGGTCAGGGAAAACAGGGCCGTTTCCGCACAGGAAAACAGGGCGGACACGAGCAGCAGTCCCAAGCTCGGCGCCACCAGGTCCAAATTCGCCAGAAGAAACGTCAGCATGATTCGTACCCGACCTCCATCCCAACCGGGTGGTCTCCGCATCGACCACGCCGGCCCGGCTGACCTAAGCGACGCGCCCGCCAAATCCATGGAAAAATCCCAATATTTTTCACCTGTCGGTCCATGCACTCGGCGACGTCGTGGCGCGGGTCCAGGACCTGCCAGGCGCCGCGCTGCCCAGCCGCCTGGACCTGCGGCCCGAGTTGGTGATTAGTAAATGGCAGATTTTGGTCATGCCCGGCCAGGTGGTAATCAACGGTTCCGCCGGCAATGCCGACGCCTATTGCGTCTGGTGATGCTGCACATCGTGGCGATTAGCCAAGGTTAAAAAAAGCCAGTACCGACCATCATCACCTGCTCATGGAATTTTATGACACCAATCCCGGCGTGCCAATCCACTTAGCATCAACTCGTGACCGTTTCAACCCAAGGTCCGTTCGTCCCTTTCGTGTCTTTCCTATGTTTCGTCGTTGGGAATCCCTATCACAAGGTCCGTGTATCTTCGCGCGGCGCGTACCATTCTCTGGAATGCGTTTGCGGGGTGGTCCCCTTTCGCCACTAAACTCCTTGAAGCCCGTGTCCGTGCGGATCGTATCTGCGTGCGGCTTAGTTTAGGTCGTGTCCCGTAAGTACGGATCATCGTTATAATGCTCATTTTTGCACCTGACATTGGCAACACAGGAGTTCGCAAGGATGCGACGATACGAACTGACGGATGCGCAGTGGCGGCAGATCGAACCGTTGTTACCGCCGCGACAGGGACGGGGCCGACCATACCGGGACCACCGGACCATGCTCCATGCTTGGTTCTGGATCCTGAACCGCGGTTCCCCCTGGCGGGACTGGCCGGAGCGTTTCAGCCCCTGGAAGACGGCGTACAACCGCTTCAACCGGTGGCGGCAGGCCGGGTTGATCGACCGCTGGCTCCAGGCCTTGCAGATCCGCTTGGATGCCGAAGGCCACATCGATTGGGACCTGTGGTGCATCGACGGCAGTTCCGTGCGCGCCCATGTGTCCGCAGTGGGCGGTGGAAAAAAGGGGGTACGCAAGAACCGGCAGATCACGCATTGGGCCGCAGCCGCGGCGGTTGGGGCACCAAGATCCATGTGGTGGCTGACGGTCAAGGCACCCCGCTGACGGTGGGGATCACGCCGGGGCAGGCCCATGAATCGACGGCCGTAACCGCCACCCTCCAGGCGGTGCGGATTCCGCAGCCGCTGGGCCATCCGCGATGCCGCCCCGCCTGTGTGACGGGCGACAAGGGCTACGATATTCCGCGGATACGGCGGTGGCTGCGGCACCGCGGCATCGGGGCGGTCATCCCCGAAAAAAGTAAACCCCACGGACGTGGGCCGGGCCGCCCGCCACGGTTCGACGCGCCAACTTATCGCCGGCGCAATGTGATTGAACGTTGCATCGGCTGGCTCAAGCACGCCCGGCGCATTGCCACCCGGTACGAAAAAACGGCCGTCAATTTCTCGGCCATGCTGAAATTGGTGATGATCCAACATTACTTTAAAACTCACTTACGGGACACGACCTAGTGCTTTGTCACCGCTTAACTTTCGGGTACCTCGTCCGCCGCCTTTCGCCGGGTCGCCGCGGGCGACTCGCTACGGCGATCCCAAGGCCGGTGCTTCGGGTTTGGTAGCGCGTCCGGGGCTCTCTCGCCAACCAGAAATTTACCGCTTTAACCAGTCGCGGGGTCAAATTTTCGGGCGGTTGGTTGGGGGACTTTCGGTTCTTGCTCGCCCATGGCCGATCGCCCCATACTTGGGAAGGCCTGCACTGTAGAAACCGGATAGAATGGCAGAGTATCAAAGCCCGCCATAAGGGTGTAAGAGCTGCCTATGTTTGCGTTTCGTGGACTAGCTGCCGTTCTTGGAGTGGGGCCGCCGCGGTCACCCTCAGTGAAGGCAAGTTGCACCTGGGGACGGCCCCACCGCGGCAGATCTGGTGGCAGGCACGCGGGGCGCGCCGGGATGACATCGGCAGCTTCGAGGACGGCCCAGCCCTGCGCCGGTTCACCACAGACGGTGCCGCCGGCGGGATTCCAGCCGGCGCGGGTGACTTGGCGCGTCGTGTTGCGCAGCGTACAAGTGTTTGGATGGTTTGCCACGTATCTGGTCTTTTTTGTGGTGGTGCTGGGGCCATGGCTGTGGGTGTTCAATCAGTGGTGGGATCGGGACCGGCGCCTGGCGCGGCGCATCGTGCGGGCGCTGTACCGTCACGGAATGCGCGGTTTCTGCGGTCGGAATCTATGGATCGCGCCGTTCGACTGGCGGGCGGTTCCGCAGCCCTGCATTCTGGTGGCGAACCATCAATCGGCCATTGACATTCTGTTGCTGCTGCAATTGCCGCCGGACGCCCGCTGCTGGGCCAAGAACTGGCCCTTTCGGATGCCCTTTCTGGGCGCTCTGATGAAGCTGTGCGGCCATTTGCACGTCCAGCACGCCGACGTGTTGGAACAGGCCGCGGAAAGCTTGCGCCGGGGCGTTAGTTTATACGTCTTCCCAGAGGGAACGCGTTCGCGTAACGGACGCCTGGGGAGATTCCACGATGGGGCGTTTCTGCTGGCGGCGCGCACGAATTGTCCGATCGTACCGGTGGCGATTCACGGCTCTGGACGGTGCATGACGCCGGATCACAGCGCCGTTTTTGACGTGCCATTGCGGGTCGAACCACTGGGAATCTTGTATCCTGACGCAATATTCACTCCCGACGGCGGTGCGCCGGACCTTGGTGATAGCCCTGACGCCGCCACCAGGGCAGCGGAGATTTCCGAAACCGGCCGACATCGGCCGGGGGGCGAGCCGTCCCGACAGCTTCAGGCGGCGTCCCGGCGGACCTGCCTGCGGCTCAAGCAAGAAAGCTTGGCGCTGATCACCAGAGCGCTCGAACGCGCCCATCGAAACACCGAAAGCTGAAAACTTGCCGCAGCCTGGGGGGCTTGCCGTTTTAGTTGCGGCCCGCGGACCGCGCTGTACCACCATCTCCGCGTTTCTTCGCACCGCGCTAAGATTTTGGTCCGCGGGGAATCACCGGCTTCCGGCGGAGGATGCACCCCCCGGCAAGCCGGGGGCTATATATTTTGGTTGCGGCCCGCGGACCGCGCTGTGAAAATAAACGCATGGAAAGCGACTTGGTGCAAGGGATTCCGCATCGCCCGCCGATGCGTTGGCTGGACGACGCGGCGCTGCAGGCGGATGGAACCGTGGCGGCCCACAGCACCATTTCCGCGGAACATCCTTTTCTCAATGGGGGACGTCTGCCGCGTAGCGCGCTGATTGAAATGATGGCGCAGACCGCGGCCTGCGCGGGCGTCGCCACGGCGGCGGGGCGCGGCGGCCGCGGCATGTTGATCGGACTACGGGATGTAGCCATTGCCGGCGCGCCGGCCATCGGGGAACGGGTGGAACTGCAGGTGAAAATGATCCAGCGGATCGGGAACATGTTCTTATGCGAAGGGTCCGCCTCGGTGGGGGGGCGGGAAATCGTCCACGGCCAATTCTCGTTGATCTGGTTACCGGCTTAAAATGGCCCGCCAGGCGATGGCGGTTTTGGTCAGTGCGCCTAAGCGGACGCGGCCGTGCAGCACCCGCCGCGGATGGCGCGATATTCTTTTGAGCAGGCCGTGGTAAACGCCCGTCATGGCCAGCAGCGCGGGGCGGGAGTCGGCACAAATGCGAGCCTCCAGCAGTGCGGACCGTTTATACAAATCCTCAGTCCGCCGGATCTGCCATTGCATAAATTCGTCGAAATGCGGACCGGACCGGCTGGCCAAGATATCTCCAAGGGTAACCGCAAACCGCTGCCGCTCATCCCGGGGCAGATAAATGCGGCCGCGTTGCGCGTCCTCCCGCAGGTCGCGCAGAATATTGGTCAATTGAAAAGCGGTGCCGAGATCGACGGCCAAGGCCTCCGTCGCGGAGCCACCCGTGTAACCGAAGATGTGGATATTCGCCAGTCCAACGACGCCGGCCACCCGGTAGCAATAGCGCTCCAGTTGATCAAAGGTCGCCGGCTCGACAAACGCCAGATCCTGCTGCTGCCCGTCGATCATGGCGTCAAAAAGCGCGGCGGGAAGCCTATGTCGG
>JAKCCC010000274.1 GCA_021838985.1 Planctomycetota bacterium | reverse complement strand
CAAGATTCTGGCTGCCCTCGTACACCCAACGACAGTCCAGATGGGCCATGGGATGCGGATCGATGAACACCTCCACGGCGTCGCCATCCCACAGGGCCTTGGTCCTGGCGGCGTCGAGATGCTGGTCGGATACGCTCACCGCGATGCGCAGGGCGTCTTGGGTCGCGCTGACCGCCATCCGACTCGGCGGGCCGCGGAAATGATGCAGGGTCAGATCCAACGTGCCTTGCTTGGCCATGGGGATGTGGTAGCAACCGGTATCGGGCACCAGCTGGATCGGATGCCGCGCGGCCTTGGTCCCAGCGCGGGCGTTGCGCCAGTGCAGGGCGGCGGCCCGACTAAAGCCGGCGCCGATGGCGTGTTGAATCTCCAGGGTCTCCCGGTCGTGGCCAGGGCTGAAGGACAGCTGCATTTGCGCGGGCGCGGCCAGTCCGCGCTCCGGCAGCAGAGCGATATGGGCCGCATAATTCGGCTGGCCGGAAACGTTGTGCCCTTCGATGAACAGATTGCGGTCGAAGGTGCGCGCCATCAACCGAACCGGTTGGACCGGCCGGATGGTCGAAGGGTTTAACAGCATCCGGATCGCCGTGGGCGATCCAACCAGATAATGCGGGTCGTAGGTCAGATGAACGACGCGCGTGACTGGGGCGATCGGATTGCCAAACAGGTCGAGCACCTGCACGCCGTGCCGGTCAGCGGGCAGGCGCCAGTTGGACCCGGCGGGGCGCAGATCAAAGACAAAACCCAGGCCGCGCTGGCCGTGGGCGCTGGTGAATAAACCCTCTTTGAGATAGAGGTTGGCGGGATGCCACGCGATCTTGCGCATCCCTTTCAACAGCCACGAAAGCGAATTGGCGGCCACCGCCGCCGGACTAAGCGCTGGCGCCGCGGCCGGAGCAGCACGTTGGATTAAACTGTGCTCAATGAAGGGCGTGATGCCGGCGACGTGGTGGGCCAGTCCGTCCAGGATATGCCTCTGGATCACATCGGCCCGAAACCGCTCCATGTTGAGATAATAGGGAATCTGCGGATGCCGGGCGTCGGTCAGAAAGAAGCATTCCGTCTCCCATAGTGGTTTGGGAATCTTCAGGAAGTGGCGAATATTTTTCAAGAGTTGCGTATAGAGGCCGTATCGACCGTTTTGATAATCCATGGCCGCGCCATAGGGGTGAAACGCCACGCCATCGAGGTAGCGCTCGTAATGGGGATCGACGGCGTTGAGGGCCTCGCACCAGTTTGCCACGTTGATGCCGAAGTCGCCCGTGACGCCGTTGCCCAGCACGAGGTCGCGGGGATACTGCTTTTTGATGGTCCGATAGACCTGCTTGAGGTAGGCTAGGTAGGCCGCGGCCGGAAAGCCGCCCACGCCCGGTTCGTTGAAACACTCCCAGATGTGGATCTGATTCCCCCAGTGCTTCAGAACAAAATGCAGGTATTTCGCCAGAACGGAGGGGGGAATAGCCAGGTAACCCCGCACCTCGCCGGTTGGGGCCATGCCGCGGCGGTAATATTTGAGCAGATAGTGGGGCCATCCCGTGAGCCCTTGGGCGAACCGTTTTTCTAGCCATCGTTTGTCGCCATCGACAACCAGATCTCCAGCGAGGACAAATATGACATGGAGACCATATTTCCGGTCCATTTTTAACACGGGATCCATTACGCCAGTCCGCCATTGACCCTGGACCGGTTCCAAGAAGCGCCAGTGGCCCCAGAGCCGTTGCAGCGACATGCCCGCCTCGTGCGCGACCCGGAAACCATTTTCCCAACTGCCGTAGCGCACTTGGCAAAAATCGCGGTAATCGGCAGGCGCTTGGACGTCCCCGATTGGACAGGGGCTGTAGTTGTAGCCGATCCGCCAACCGGGTGAAAAACGCGCGTGGGACACCGCTGGATGCAGTACGGCGAAGCGACCGCCGACCACCGCCAGAGGCTGTTGGCCGATGGCGACCGTGCAGTGAAACGATCCATAGGGCGCGGCCAGCGCCGTCAAGTGGCCCTGATAAACCGCACGCCCGCCGGGCAACGTTTCAACGCATTTCAACCGCACTGGATAGCTGCGAATTAGTGAATTGTCTAGATCGGAACGCACGCTTACCACGCCGTTCAGTTTGTTGGCGGCGGCGGCAAGCTCCGCCCGAACCGTCAACCCGACCGCCTCACGGGAGGTGTAAACAGGTTCCACGCGATTGGGCATGACCGCCGCTTCGGCCGGCAGGATCGGCCTGCGCCCTACGATCCGCACGAGGAAATTGTCCAGATACAGCGCATTCTGCGCCGTCTGGCCTGCCGCGGCCTGCGCACAAATCCAGACCGTGAAAAAATTGCTTTGCGCCTTGACCGGATAGCGCACGGAAAAGTGCTTCCAGTGCCTTCCGGGCCTGTACGAAAAGCCGTGCAACATCGGATAGTTATTTTCGCCCACCAGGGGGTTCGGGTAAGCACGAAAATCGATCCAACAGGCCGAAGGCGGGTGTACGCGGCCCGTTGCATCGGGACCCATGCGGGCATCGAAGGAAATTTCAACCTGGCCATTGTGATGGATACGCAGGTCCGCCAAGGCGATCCGGTAGGTGAGCACGCCCGGATAACCAGGCATTTCCAGGCACTGGCCGCCCTGATGACGCCGCTTGACCGTCCGCGGCAGATAATACCGATCCGGCGACCGATAGGCGTACTTTCGCAACAGCTTGTCGATGACCGGACGATAGCCCGGCACGCCCCAATGGCCCGGGAGGCCCAGTTCCATATCCGAATTCAGGTTCAAGGCGCCGGCGGGCGTCTGGGCGTGGACAGAAGGGGAAATCGCCAGCGCGATCCCCAGAACCAGAGCTGCCACAAGTATCCGCGTCGTGGTGTATGTCGTCATGGTGCGTGTCTCCTGACCTGCGATGTTTCCGCTGGCGCGCTCGCCACCCGCAACAGCCACGGCGGCCCGCTGGCCTTCCGAAATTACAGGCTGCATCCCTCCGGCCCTGCTTACAGCCGGCCCTGCCTGCAGCCGGCCTGCCACGGCTGTAGGCGTACGCGCGATATGCCAAGCCGCGCACCGCATCGGTTCCGGTCAAGTGCTTCGCGCCGATGACGACGTCGCGGGATCGGCCGGCGCGTTGCCGCGGCCCGTAACGCCGCCGCGGCCTGCAGCGCCCGGGCGCGTGCCGCCATACTCCGGGACAACCATGCGCCGCCTCCCTTGCTCGGTCCTAAACGTAACATTACGCCCCGGGGGGAAGCGGCGCCACCGGTGGCCACCGCGCATTACCGCGTGGGCCACGGGGCCGCGGATGTCGCAAGCGAACTGGCGCGCCACGCCGCGCTCGCACGGGTCCCTCCCGTGCGTCCCGCATTTGCCCGAGGCGTGGTTTTGGCCGTCCCATCGCTTTGCACTATCCGTCAGCACCGACGGTGCTCCGTTCGGACGATCACCACGCCGCTTTCGTCGCGCCCCAGTCACCGGCGGCGGCGGCCGCCGCCGCCACGGTCGGGTTGACCGTACGCGCCGGCGCCATGCAGGTGTCGAATGGCGCGGCCAAGGTCTGGATGCCCAGCGCCGTGCCGGAACCCCACGCACCCGTAAGGCCGACCTGGTTCGTATCGGTGGTGCCGTTGATCGGCGTCACGGTATTGTTCGAATAGTAGTGGAACGTGAAAATGTTGTCGCCGTTCTGGCCGACGTAGGGCGAAGTTTCCCAGGTCACGTGGTCGTCGCCGAAGCCCACATTCTGGCCGTCACCGGCGTGGTTGCCGGAATTGTAAATGTACGGTCCATAGGTATTCGCCGTCGGCAGCGTGGTCGTGATGCGTTGGTAGACGCCATCACCAGAGCCGCTGCCATTCGTGGCGGTGCCATCCATCGGCGCCATGTCGCTGACCAACGGGACCTGCGTGTTGGCGCCCGTGGTCGTCCACCACTGGCCCCGCTGCTGGGTGTACAGGGTGGGCGTAGCGTTCTTGTAGGGGACCTTGGCCCACCAAGGGAAGGCTATCGAATAGCTCAAACCGTGGCCGCTGGAGTTGCCCGCCCAGCCGGAGGTTTTGTTGTACCCTCCGAAATTGGTCAAGTATGACACCGCCCCGCCGTTCTTATACCAGACCGCCGATGGACCGACGGCCAGGGGGTCCGACGGACAAATGAAACTGGCCGGCGTGGAGTATCCCTGTAACACGAGCAGCCACATGCAGCTTGAGGGCGAGAAAAGCCACTTTGGGGTGTAATTTGG
>JAKCCC010000273.1 GCA_021838985.1 Planctomycetota bacterium | reverse complement strand
GGCCCACTGACTGGAAAGCCGGTCGCCGAGGGGGGGCGACTCGACAAGGCGAGATGCGGGAAATCCGCCCGTCCGGTTTGGCGGGAGGGGAGGACGCCGGTAGGGCGTCCTTCCCTACCCCGATCAGCCTTGCGTATCGGCGGGTCGGCCCGCTTGCATCCAGGGAGCGGTGGCCAGGAAATCTGGCCACACCTCCATTGGCCTTGCACGCCTGCGAACGCCATATCTCGTGGTGTTGCGCGGTTGACGTTAGCGCCAGGTTCGGTACGATAGAGCAAGAAGCCGGTGCGACGGCGTGCCGGCCGCCGCTAATTTATTGATTCTTGGGGTGGGTCCTTTATGTCTAAAGAAAACACAACCCCTTCGCCACGCGAGCAGGCTCTGGAACGCGCTCTGATCCAGATTGAAAAATCTTTCGGCAAAGGCGCGATCATGACCCTGGATGGCAATGTTAATCCGCTGGCCATCGAAGGCATTCCCACCGGTTCGCTGGGATTGGACATCGCCCTGGGCGGCAAGGGCATGCCGCGCGGCCGCATGGTCGAAATTTTCGGCCCGGAATCGTCCGGGAAAACCACGCTGTGTCTGCACGTAATTGCCGAGGCGCAAAAGACCGGCGGCGTGGCCGCGTTCGTCGACGCGGAGCACGCCCTGGATCCCACCTGGGCGAAACGGCTGGGGGTGAGTCTGCGCAACCTGCTGGTCAGCCAGCCCGATACCGGCGAGCAGGCGCTGGAAATCGTGGAGCTCCTGGTGCGCAGCAATGCCGTCGATGTGGTTGTCGTGGATTCCGTGGCCGCGCTGATTCCGAAGGCGGAAATCGAAGGTGAAATGGGCGATGCCCCCATGGGCATGCAGGCCCGACTGATGAGCCAGGCCATGCGCAAACTTACCGGCGCTGTGTCCAAGAGTAAATGCCTGGTGATGTTTATCAACCAGATCCGGGAAAAAATCGGCGTCATGTTCGGCAATCCTGAAACCACCACTGGCGGACGGGCGCTGAAGTTCTACAGCTCCGTTCGTGTGGATATCCGTCGGCTCAACACCATCAAAGAAGGGGAAGTCGCGATTGGTAATCGGGTGCGCGCTAAGGTGGTGAAAAATAAATTAGCCCCGCCGTTCCGCGATGCGGAATTCGATATTCTTTTTGACAGCGGCATCAGTTATGAGGGCGATGTGCTCGATCTCGCGGTTGCGGATAATGTGATTGAAAAGAGCGGCGCCTGGTTTAACTATGGGCCGTTGCGGTTGGGGCAGGGCCGGGAACAGGCCCGACAATTCCTGAAAGGCAATCCCGAAGCGACCCGGGAAATCCGCGAAAAGATTCTCGCCCGGCGTCTGCCGCCGGTGGAGGGCGTCGCCGGGCCTGCCGCCAACGCCGTCGCCGCCCCGGCGCCACGTGAAAGCCGGCCGGCGCCTGTTAAAAAAGCTTAGCCGTCCGTCAGGATTGGGGTTTCGTGTGGGCTGGCTTGCTGGGCCGGAGGCCTTGAACGCCCGCAGTTGACATGCAGAGAATGCCAGCAGGGAAGGAAACGCTACCTTGGTAGCGCGGCCTTCCAGGTCGGCGCTTGAAATCCGCGCCGGTTGGAACGCCCCTGCGACAAGGCACGAACCATGCCCGGGCCGGTCTCGGTTCAGGAAGGACCAAGCCTATGGCCGAACCAAATATTCTTTACCTGCACTCCCACGACACCGGCCGTTATGTATCGCCCTATGGCTATGCCGTGTCCACGCCGTACCTGGAACAGTTCGCCCGGCAGGGGGTGCTGTTTCGCCAGGCGTTCTGCGCCAACCCCACTTGTTCGCCTAGCCGGGCCAGTCTGCTGACGGGCCTGTGGCCGCATAGCAATGGCATGTTAGGTCTGGCCCACCGCGGATTTCGCTTAAACGATGCTCAGCGATACCTGGCGGGGGTTCTGAAATCCGCTGGCTACCATACCGCTCTTTGCGGAGTGCAACATGAAGCCGGCCGTCCCGAGGAACTCGGTTATGAGCGCGTGCTCCAGACGGCCTCTACTTATGCCGTCCACGTGGCCCCAACCGCCGCGGCGTTTCTGAACGGCACAGAGCCGGAGCCGTTTTTCCTTTCCGTCGGATTTTTCGAAACCCACCGCCCGTTCCCCAGCCCAACCGCAGCGGATGATCCGCGGTACCTTCGTCCGCCAGCGCCTTTGCCCGATATGCCAGAAACCCGACGTGACATGGCGGGCTTTTGCAGCAGCGTCCGCATCCTCGATGACGGCATCGGACGGGTCCTGGCCGCCCTGGATGCCGCGGGGCTGGCCGAACGCACCATCGTCCTGATCACCAGCGATCACGGCCCGGCGTTTCCGGCGATGAAATGCAATCTCACGGACCACGGCCTGGGGGTCATGTTGATGCTGCGCGGTCCGGGTGGCTGGGAAGGCGGACGGGTGATGGACGCTATGGTCAGCCATCTGGATGTGGCGCCAACGCTCTTCGAGACCGCGGGCCTGGAAAAGCCGGCGTGGCTGCAGGGGTTCTCGCTGCTGCCGTTGTTGCGCGGCGAGGTTACCGAGCCGCACGACGTGATCTTCGCTGAGACTAATTTTCATGCGGCGTACGAACCGCAGCGCTGCGTTCGCACCGGCCGGTACAAATACATCCGCCGCTACGCCGGGCGCGAACGCCCCGTTCTGCCGAACTGCGACGCCGGAAAGTCCAAAACCGTGTGGTTGGAGCATGGCTGGAGCGAGCGTCACGTGGCGCGGGAGGAGCTTTTCGATCTGGTTTTTGATCCCAACGAGTGCCACAATTTGATTGGTCAACCGGATTATGCGACGGTCGCGGAAGAAATGCGCCGCCGCTTGCACGCCTGGCAGTTGCAGACGCAGGATCCATTGCTCAATGGCCGGCTGATCGTTCCCGCAGGCGCCGTACTGGATCCAGTCGACGGGATCGATCCGGACACGGGCGGCGCCATTCGCTATGAACACGCCCACCCGATGTAAGAATCGTTTACCAATGCCGCATACTTGCAGCATCGCTTCACGCAATTCGGCCGGTAGGACAACGAAAATCGCCATCTAATCCACGGCGATTTTCCGAAACCGACGGGGGTTGTGGAAATGATGTATCTCGTCGAGTACGACGCGCAGGTTTTTCACTAATCCGAATAAATGTTCTGGTTTCCGCCCCCGCTCTACCATGCTCGGCCGATCACAGTTGGGAAACTCCGCCTCCGGCACGCGCCGTACCAATGCTGCCCTGCCCACCCGCCGCACGCCCGTCAGCCAGAGCGTGGCGTTACCTCGCTTAGCTTGCGTTGACATCGTTCGTGGTTCGCTGTGCAGCCCATTCTTACTGGAGTTGGCTCCGCCAGTGGTTCCGCAGCTTTTGCAAATACGCGCCATCCCGCCGGGCCGTTTCCCACGGATCGTGGCGTTGGCCATGATCGCCATGCTCCACCGACAGGCACAAGGCCGTGGCGGATTCGAATTTCGCCAAGCCGGATAGTACCGGCCGCCAGTCGAAGGCGCCGGCCTCCAGGAAAGTAAGTTCGCCCTGGCCGATAGTATGCGTCCAGTTGTGGATATGAATATGCGTGGTTCGACTGCCCAGCGCCGCCACGCTGCTCGGCCAATCTTCCCCCATCAGCGGCAGCTGCAGATTCACCGTCAGATTAGAGCATCCCACGGCGTCTATCAGCTTCAGGGTCGACGTGGAATTTTCCAGCAGCGAGCCCGCATGGCATTCCAAGCAAAGCTCCACTCCGTCCGGCGCCGCCGTGGTGCAGTACTCGCGCAAGGCGGCAGCGGCATCGGCCCATTGCCGGGGATTGGCGTCCCTGACGCTGACGACTCCTTCGCCCCAGGGCGGACCGGTGAAGACCCGGATCCGCCGGCAACCAAGCCGGCGGGCAAAGGACAGATAGGCGTCAAACATCCGGCGGCTGGCGCGCAATTTCTCCGGTCCGTGCACGAAGTCAAAATAAGGACAAATCTGGCGACACGCCAGGTCGGCCTTGGCCAGCGCCTCCGCCCAGCGCTCGACCGGATACTGCTGAAGCTGCTGCGGCCACAGTTCGATGCCGTCAAAACCATACTCCCGCAAGCGGCGCAAGCCCGCTTCGGGCGATTCCGTGGGGAAACACCAGCAAAAGGCCAGATCCATCTGTCGGGACGTCATTTCTTACCCATCGTACGCATCAATATCGTCATGCCGGCATGAAATGTAAATGATGCTGCAGGGCCATCTC
>JAKCCC010000272.1 GCA_021838985.1 Planctomycetota bacterium | reverse complement strand
CCGGCGCCGCCGACCAGGATGAACATTTTGGCCGCCGGGCTGGGCGCCACCAGGGCCGCGACCAACAGACCCACCGCAGCGCCAAGGGCCAGCGACAGCACCCGGATGCCCATATAGATGCGTCCGGCGGCGGGATGCAGAAAGCCGGCCTGGGCCATTTTATCGCCCAGCGCGGGTGACACCTTGCCCCCCACCTTCGCGGCAAGCAGGCCGAACTTTCGCGCCACCGGCGCGGCGCTGGCGGCCGGGCCTCGGATGGCGCCGAGCTTGAGCCGCTTCTGGAGCAGCGTGCGCTTCGCGGTCCGTCGGGCCAGCAGGGCCGCGCCGAGATTCAGCACGGCCACGCCCACCACCAGCGGTATGAGCCATTCATAACCCATGGACGCATTTCCCGTTTAGTAATCGATCTTCGCCATGACATTCATGATCTTCGCGCCAATCACCAGGGCCACCGCGGAGACCACCATGATTTCCTGCCCCTGCCGGGTATGATAAAGGGGCCCCATGTAGCGGGGATTGATAAAATTCAGCAAAACGAACATGGCCACGGGCATCAGCAGCAGGATGCGCTTGCTGAAATTGGTCTGCGCCGTAAGCACATGGATGCGACGGTCCAGCCGCACCCGATCGCGCATCACCACGGCGAGGCGCTCCATCATGTCCGCCAGACTGCCGCCGCTTTTATGGTGGATGCTGATGGCGGTAGCCAGGATGCGGAAATTGGCCTGCGCGGTTTGCTCCGCGGCTTTCTGGATGGCGTCGTCGGTGCTTACACCGAAGTCCTGCTGCTGGCAGATGTCGGCGAAAATCTCGCCGACCGGCGCCGGAATTTCCCGGGCGATCAGCCGCAACGAACCACTGAACGGGTGCCCGGCGCGCAGCGAACGGGCGCCAAGCTCCAGGGCGTCGACGAATTGCTGCTCGAAAAGATTTTGCCGCTTGTCGATCTGGCGTTTCGCCAAAATCCACGCCAGCCAGGGCGCCAGGGCCGTCGCCAGCAAAGCGATGACCACATTGTGGGCCAGGAACAGGCCCAGCAAAAACGCCAGCAACATCAACAAACCAATCTGTCCCAGGAACAGGCCGGGCGGTGTGTGCCAGCCGGTCCGGCGGTAAAAGGCCCCCAGGCGCCGGGCAAGGCTTGCGGCGGACCGCCCCGGCACCGCGGTGGAAATCCGCTTGCCATCAACCCACAGGCTCAACTCGCGCCGCGGCGATTCAGGGGCTGTCAGCCCGATGCGGCTTTTGAGCGTTCGCATTTTCTGGGAGCGCCGCCGGACCCAAAATATCACGCCGAGCAGCCACACCGCCAGCAGCAGACCGGCGGCCGCCGCCGCGACGATTTCGGATTGCACCGACAAGCTAGCCATGTTTGCCCTCCGCCGCGGGATAGGTGAAATCATCCAGCACGCGGGCCTGAAACATATCGTTGGGGAACTGGGCGCCGCGTTCGCGCAAGGTCTTGAGAATCTGCGGGACCACGCCGCAGGCTTCAAAATGCCCCTGGGCGGCGCCCTTTTCATCGACGCCAGTCTGGCGAAAGCGGAAGATTTCATGCATGCAGATGACATCGGCCTCCATGCCGGTAATCTCGGAGATGGAAATCATTTTGCGCGCCCCGCCGACCAGCCGGCCCAGCTGCACGATCACGTTCAGCGAAGCGGCGACCTGCTGGCGGATGGCTTTGACGGTGGTGCTCAGGCCGGTCATCAGCACCATGGATTCAATGCGTTGCAGCGCATCGCGGGATTGATTCGCGTGCAGGGTAGTCAGTGAACCTTCGTGGCCGGTGTTCATCGCCTGCAACATATCCAACACCTCGGCGCCACGGACTTCGCCTAAAATAATGCGATCCGGCCGCATCCGCAGGGAGTTGCGCAGCAAATCGCGCTGGTTCACCTGGCCTTTGCCTTCCACGTTGGCCGGGCGCGTTTCCAGGCGGACCACGTGCTCGCGCTGCAGTTGCAGTTCCGCGGCGTCTTCAATCGTGATGACCCGTTCGCCTTCCGGAATCCAGCGGGAAAGGGCGTTGAGAATCGTGGTTTTGCCGCAACCCGTTCCCCCGGCGACCAGCATGTTGATCTTGCAGCGCACGCAACTCTGCAGAAATTGCGCCATCTCCCGCGTCAACGTCCGCAATTCCAGCAGTTGCTCGATGCCGATCGGGCTGGCTCCGAACCGCCGGATGCTCATCACCGGTCCATCCAGCGCCAGCGGCGGGATGATGGCGTTGACGCGCGAACCGTCCGGTAGCCGCGCATCGAGCATCGGGGAGGCCTCATCGATTCGCCGCCCCACCGAATTGGCGATCCGGCGGATGACATCGACCAGTTGCTTATCATCACCGAAGCTGACCTTGGTCCGCTCCAGCCGCCCTTGGCGTTCGATGTAAATCGTTTTCGCCCCGTTAATCAGAATGTCGCCGACGGTGGGATCGCGCAGGAATTGCTCCAACGGCCCTAAGCCGAAAATATCGTCCAGAATTTCGTGCAGAATCTGCTTGCGTTCCAGAGCCGTCAACGGCCAGGATTGCTCGGCCAGCAACCGATCGGCCTGGCGCGAACATTCCTCGAACAACTGCTCCATGGGCAGCTTGCGGGCGGCGGCTAAGTCCATCGTCGCCAGCAGGCGCTGGTGGATGGCGCTGCGGATCTGCTGCGACGACATCCGCACGGCCGCGCGGGCCGTCCCATTGGTCAAGGCGCCAGTCCCGGCAGAGCCGCTGGTGGGATGAAGAAATTGGCTGGCCATTGGCACACTCCCGTTTATTTATCGCCCGTTTTGCCTTTCGAGCCGCTAAGCGTCGCCGCCAGCTTCTGAACATCGTGGCGAAATTCAGAGTTGCGCGCGGCTTGCGCCAGCGGCAGCCCCAAGTTCGCCGCCTGGATCGTATTGACGTAATCGTTGCTTAACGGGATAATCCGCTGGCCGGTCAGCGCCTTTTCAATATCTTCCATCGGAATCATCTGGCCACGCTTCCGATACCGGTTCAAAATGGGATGAATGACGGCTTCCGGCACCCCCTGCTCCAGCAGGGCGGCGATGGCCATGCGCGCTGCCTGAATATCCTTCACCGCGGCCTGGAAAACCACCAGCACGGCATCGCTGCGCCGGGCCAGCTCCCCCGCCAACGACTGGGAAACCCGCGGCAGGTCCACCACCACGCCGCGATAGGCCTCCTGGCATACGCCGAGCAGTTCCACGACCCGCTCCGAGTCGAAATGGAACGCGTCAAACATCCGCGCGTCCGGCGCTCCGCCGAGCACGCTTAGCTTTTCCGCGTACGCCACCGCGTCGCCCTGCACCAGGCTCCGGTCGAAGTGACCGGCGCGCTCCAGCAGGTTCATCAGGCCAAAACGCGGCTCAATGCCCAGGTAGCGACAAACGGTGTTGGCCCAGGGGTCCAAATCCATCAACAGCACACGCTCATGGCTCAACAGCTGCATCTCCCAGGCCAGATTGATCGCCAGGGTCGTGGCCCCAACCCCGCCACAGGCGGACAGCACCGTGATGAGAAGGCCCAATTCCACGGGGGCGCCGGCATGGTTGATGCGTTCCAGCACGCCGGGCAACTGGGTCTCGATCAAATCCTTGGTCAGAAAATGGCGGGCGCCAACCTGCATCGCCTCCAGCAGCAGATCACTGGGCATTTCGTTGGCCAACACGATGAACGTGGTGTCGTGGAATTGGCGCACCAGTCCATCCAGCTCGGCTAAGGTTTTATGCGGATTGCCATTCACGTCGACCAGGACGGCTTCGGTGCCGGCGGTGCGCAGCCGCACGGCCAGGCCGCGCAAATCCGCGCAGATGTTCTCCGGGCCGAGCCGGCCTTTGCTGGCCCGCAGGGCCGCCGCGACGGCATCGACCGTCGTTGGTTCGCTGGACATCACCACAATTGAATCCGTTGCCACCATGGTTTCACCTTTTCGGGTTTCGGGTTTCTAGTTTCTGGTTTCCGGTCTCCCTGACCGCCCCTTCTGAACCTTTTGCCTTCATCCTTGCGCCTGGCAGGTCTACGGCCCGTTCAAGGCGGCGCCGCTGGGTTCCCGCGGTGAATCGTAACTCGCCCAGGCGCCCGGGCCGCGCAGGTTACTAAGCCCTTGCCGGCGCAGCATCAGCGCGTCCGGGGGAGCCAGATAAGCCGGGGTTTTGCCGGCGATCCGCCCCTGCAGGAAAAATTGCCAATCGGTCGGCCGACGGTATAAATCGCCGGGTAGCAGCGG
>JAKCCC010000271.1 GCA_021838985.1 Planctomycetota bacterium | reverse complement strand
GGCGGCCAGGCCGGCCAGGTGGAGGCAGATAATTTCAACCATGGTTTCAGGTTGGCCGTCCAAGAAAATGCCGGCGGCGTGAGATTCAGCGGCGGAGCCATGAACAATCTCGCCGCTTTACCGACGGAAGAAGTTTCCTTTAATAGTTTTATCCCGCTGCATTTTGCCGCGGTTGACCAGGCCACGCTCAACGGCCAAGTGTGGCAGGATGGTCAACGCGTCGAACTGAAGGCTAAGCAGATTGGATGCCGTATTCTCGATCACGGCTGCGAATATGAAATTATCTATCAGTTCGATTCGAATATTCTGGTGGTATTGGAGCGCTGGGCGAATTTCCTGCGGTTGGCGGCGTTTTTCCATCGGGGTGAAGCACGGGTGTTTTCGCCGCGGCAACTCGCCGCCTTCCGCGTCCGTGGTCGCCTGCGTCTGCTGCGGATGCCTAGGTGAACGTTGAAAGAATGGGTTTGGAAAGGAAACCGAGCATGCCCGATAACCTCCTTCCACGTCTGGTAACCGTAGGCGGCGATTCACGCGTCCTCGCCGGTGACGCGGAGCTGATGCGGATCACGGTGGGTGATCTGTACATGGGCGGCACGATCATTATCGGTCATATCCGTTTCCGCCCCGGCGGGCCGTTGCGCATTGCCAATCTGGTGAACTGCTGGCGGTCTTTCGTGCCTAAACGGCATCCTGAAGAGGTCCACGTCCGCGCCGAACCAACGGAACAGGGACTGCGACTCCATGTCGAACCCGACACGCGGGGCGGAGTCGCCGACGTGGAAAACTATTTTGACTTCCTTCCCGATCCACAAGCCGGAGGCTGGATGATTGAGCACCGTTGCCGGATTATATTGCGGCGGCGTGTGGATTTAAGGCCGTTGGGCGTGATAGCCTTTGCCGATGAAAAGGGACATGACGCTTTGTGGTGGGAAATCGACGATCCGAATTTTGACGGTAACTATGGCCCATCCGTGCCGATGCAGAACGACTGGCTGGGTGTGTACGAACCGAACTGTGGTCCAGACACTTTCCGCAAGCATTGGCGGCGCCAGGTGGAAACTTTCATATTCAGCGAACCTGCCGGACGGGTGCGGACCATCCGTTTTCATCGGGGCATGTTGTTTTGTCTGTCCCGCCATAACCAACGGGCACTGCCGCTGGGCGCCTGGGCTGGCGTGCGGCATCGCGATGGCGCCGGCACGCTGGTGGAATTCAGCGACGGGCAGCCGACCTTCGGCCACCTTTGCGAATGGGGCTTCGATACGCATTTCTGGCGGCGGATCAAGGCGCGGCCTGGGCAGCCGATCCTACCCCAGGGACACCGGCTGCAAATGACCTATCGCCTGCGTGAGCTGCCCCGTGAGGCGATGGACAAACGGTTGCGTTGCGCTCGGCCCATCGAGCCGACCGAAAGGGAATGGCTCGGCGTTGCCAATGTACCGATTTACGAAGAACCAGTGAATCATTTTGCCACGTCCTGGCGGGACGAAAAGGCCAGCGATGCCTGGCCCTGGATTCCCGGGGCTGGCGCTACCTGGGACCGGAAAGTCGGCCGGCGGCGCCCCGGCTCGCTACGCTTGCAAACTCCGCGCGAGGCGCTCCCCACGACGGCCTCCTGGGAATCCATGCGGGTCGGTGCGAGCAACTTTATGAATCCGCTGGTCCCCGGGGCTAGGTATCGCTTGACGGGTTTCGCTCGGGTGGAGCCGGGAGACGGCCCAGGGTTACCGACGCCTTCGTTATCGATCCAGTTCCATAAGTACGCCGGACCGGGGACGTTTGCCCCGGAGATTACACCCTGCGAGGTGGTCACGAGCCAGGGCCATGCCCCCGTGAAATCGCGCCAATGGAGCCTGGTGGAAGTGCTTAGCCCGCCGGTGAACGGCCATGTCATGGGGGCGACCCTGGCCTGTCACCTGCACGGCCGTGGAGTGGCATGGTTTGACGAAATTGCGTTTGAAAAATTGGATTAACGGCTGGAAGGCGGCGACCCATGTGGGTTGACCAGGGGCTCAATGATCGCTGGGTCCGGCCGCAACTCATCAAGCAAGCCGGACCAGGGCGGTTCACAATCACGCTGTGCGAACCGCTGGGCAGACATTGGCCCACGGAAATCGTTGCGTATCCGTGGCCGCGCGCAATGGAACTGCGGCGCGTTTCCCATCAGGGGCGCGATGTCCCATTCCAAAGAATCGGTGACCGCCTATCTATTCTGGTGGAAGACCTCGCTCCCGGCGAACAGCGCGTCTATGAACTGGACGGTCGCGGAGGCGCCCGAGCCGCCGCGGGCGGTGACCAGGGCCTTGGCCTGATCCGTAGCGGCGCCCGCCTGGTTTTTTCGAACGGCGTGATCGCCCTGGCGCTTCCCGCGTCCCAGAGGTTCGCGCGGAGCACTCAGGCGGTAATCCCCGGTCCTCTGCTGGCCATCCGCCGCGGCAAGGGACCATGGCTGGGCCGGGGGCGGTTGGCCTCCCGTTTTGCCGTCAGGTCCGTGCATACCCGTCGCCCTGAGCGAGGCCCGCTCTGGAGTACGGCCGAGGTCGTTTACACGTTCGAAGGCGGGTACACCTACCGCGTTTGCTTCCTGCTGCGCCCCAATGACGCGGCCTGTGAAGTCCGGGAAACCAGCACACTGCCAGTGCGACTTTGGCCCGCTCCGCGACCCTACCGCGAGATCGGCAGCCTGGGGAAGTCGTTTTGGCGCCAGTCGCGCGAGGCTATCGCCAAACCGTGTCTTAGACCCGGTCCGACGAGTCATTTCATTTTTGACCTGCGCGGTGGCTGGTCCGCCGACCGCCTGGTGACCCATTCGACCGGAGCGTGGGAAATCATGGACCTGCCGCTGGGGGCGGAGTCGCTAAGGACCTACACTGCGATGCGGCCGGCGCTGCCGTTTATCGACGGCGGCTGGGTGGGCGTCTATGATTCCCGCCGCCCGGATCTGCTGGGCGTGGCTTCCCTGGACATTGCGCACTGGCGGGTATCGGATGACATGGTTCATCCGGCCCATCGCACCCTCGGGGCAAACATCGAAGTGCTGTTGGTCGACTCGAAGGCCGGCGGCAGCCAGCTCCGCTTTCCGATTGAGAACATGAGCCGCCGCTGGTTGCTGACCCTCGTGCCGCGGCCGGCCCGCCGGCCAGGCCAAAACCGCGTACCGGCGGGTCGGCCGGTGCGTTTGGCGCCGGACCCGGCTCATCCGCTGTGGGCCTTGCGAACGCAGCGCGGTGATTTGCGGCTCGACAAGGTCAAGGACTGGATCACCAGCTGGCCTGACGCCGGAGCGGCCCACCCCCGCGTGTTGTGTCGTCGGTCCGATTTCGCCGAGTTGAGGCAAAAGATCAAGTCGATTCCGGAATTACGCCGGAATCACGCGCAGTACCGGCGCTGGCGGGCGGCGGATCGCTATATCGCCACCGGTGAAAAAAGCGGCTTAGCCGCGGTGGAAGCGGCGACGCACGCCCGCGAACGGCTCGAGCAGATCCTGGCTGGTGGCTACACCGGGCCGAATTATTGCATCGGTTTCACACGGCCTTTGCGCCGCTATGTCCTGGCCTGCGACATCTTGTGGGATGGCTTTACGCCGCAGGAAAAACAGGAGGCGCGGCGGGTCTGCGCCCTGGCCGCGTATATTCTCACCGACGGCGACTGGTGGAGCTACGCGTGGCGCCCCGGCGAAACGACCTATCTGCCCAATTTCAACAGCGACGTATTCACTTGCGCCGGTCTGCTGGGTCTGTTCCTGGCGGATCATCCATGCGCGGGCGAATTCGTGAGATTCTGTACCCGACGGTTGGAGCTTGAGCTGAAGCACCATCTGCGTGCCGACGGCGGCGGCGAGGAAAATCTGGGCGCTTACTATTTTTCCACCTGGACGCAACTTTATCTGCCCATCTTCTGGGCGTTGCGCCACACCGGTGTGAAAGATTACGCAAAACACCCGTGCGTGCGCGCCGGCGCCCGCTTCATGCTGAAGGTTCTTGGTCCGCCGGACCGGCGGGACCACGGATGGAGGATGATTCCGCCGATTGGCCATCATCCCCACGTCCGTAAGGCGTTTCCCGTCCTGGACCAACTGGCTTCGTTTCTTAAGCCGTCCGATCCAGCGCTGGCGGGGAATCTGAAATGGGCCTGGCGGGCCTGCGGTTCGCCGGTGGGCAACCTGCACGATCATTTCGGCCCGCGCGCGAATCCGCTCACGCGACACTATATCTTCCATGACCAAGCCCTT
>JAKCCC010000270.1 GCA_021838985.1 Planctomycetota bacterium | reverse complement strand
TAGGCTTTTAACGGACCGCTGAAAACTTCCCATTTGACCGTCTGACGCGAAGTCCTATGATAGTATCCAATGACTAGCACTCCCGTGGAATTTCCCGGCGCATTTGCAGAATTAGGCATCGAACCGGCGCTGCTCGAAGCGCTGGCGGAGGTGCGCTACGTTGAGCCTTCCGAAATTCAGCGGAAAATGATTCCGCCGGCGCTGGCGGGAGCCGACATTATCGGTCAGTCCCGCACGGGCACGGGGAAGACCGCTGCTTTTGGCCTGCCGATCCTGCAGCATCTGGGCTCAGCCGTGCCCTTTCAGGCCCTGGTGGTGGTTCCCACGCGCGAACTCGCCGTGCAGGTGGCCGCGGAACTGACTCGCCTGGCCAAACACAAGCTGCTGCATGTGCAGGCCGTCTATGGTGGGCAGAAAGTTTTGCATGATATCAAGCTGCTGCAGCGCCGACCGCATCTGGTGGTGGGCACGCCTGGCCGGCTGCTGGACCTGAACCAGCGGGGCGTATTACCCATGGGGAACATGAAATTCGTCGTCTGCGATGAAGTGGACCGGATGTTCGACATTGGCTTTCGTGACGATGTGCGCAGAATTCTGGGCCTGTGCGCCGGACCGCATCAGACCATCTTCGTCTCGGCCACCATCAACGATGACATTGAACGCCTGGTGCGGGGACATATGAAGGATCCCCTGCGGCTGTTTACGGCGCAGCCGGAGGAGACTCTGACCAACCCGGAGGCGATGCAATATTTCGTCGGCGTGCAGCCGTGGGACAAACTGCGGGCATTGCGGCTCCTGCTGGCGCAGGAAAAGGCGCGCCTGGCGATTGTGTTTTGTCGGACCAAACGCAGCGTGGATAAAGTGGCCCACGGACTACGGGAAAGAGGTATCAACGCCTCGGCGATTCATGGCGATCTGCTGCAGCACCGCCGGGAACAGGTGATGCGTGGGTTTCGCAGCGGCAAGATCAACGTGCTGGTGGCCACCGACCTGGCCAGCCGCGGCATCGACGTGCACGAAATCACGCACATCATCAATTACGATATTCCCGAGGAGGCCGAGGCGTACGTGCACCGCGTGGGGCGCACGGCGCGCATGGGGGCCACGGGCAAGGCCTTCACGTTTGTAGCGCGGGGCGAGGGACAACTGCAGACGGAAATAGAAAAACTGATCAATCGCCTTCTGGAAGCGTACCGCATCGCAGGGTTCACGGAATCGCCGGAACCGGGCCGGTTCCACGATCGCGCCGTGAGCCCGCCTTCGACCGCAGCCGTCACGGGGCCATCGGTCGCAATAGGGGATGGGTTCGCCCCGACTTCCTTCGCCGCGTCGGCCCCAGTGGCGGCGCCTCGTCCCATCACCGGCCGTTTCCCCAGCCGGCGTCGTCGTTAGTAGCCGGCACGGTCCGAAGTACCGTGGCTTCTCCGCTTCAGATCCACGCCACGCGGAGTGTGGTCGCTGCCAGCGCATCCATTTCCCATACGGCTCCACCTGGCGGCGGGCTTCGCGCCGCGACAGTCGGGTGTAGGACGGATGTTACGCGCCGCTCCGGGGCGAGTGTTCGGTCTGCGCCCGGCGGTGATGTCCCCCTCGCCGGCGCGGAGAAACGAACGTGCCCGACTGGGCGCATGGCCACGAGTTCTGGGGCGTAGCGCGGGAGGGGAACCTCGTTACGTTCGCAGCGGCCAGGTATGGCCGGCTGCAGGGCCGCCGCTCGCGCCGGGATGCCGTCGGGCTCCGGGATTTCGGTTCGCACCCCGGGGGCCATGTAGCCGTGAGGTCCCCGTCATCGCTGCGAACGACCCCGGCGCCGGGGAGCACGCGGGGCCGCCTGAAGTGTCATGCACCCGCAGGCAGCGACGTCCTGTCGGCAGCGAGGCGGGTTGACGCCCACGCGGGCTGGTGGTAGATAAATGCGGGTGGACAGAGGGGGCGAAGGCCAGCTTCGCGCGGAAGGTTAGCAGGAGTGGCTTATGTCTTGCGGCGTTGAGGGGTGTGCCGCGCGGCGGATCGCCTGGCTGCAGCCGGGCCGGCTCTGGCGCGCCTTGGGTACCACGGCTTGGCTGATCGTATGGGCCGGCTTGCCCGGCTGCGGCCACACCGCGGCCCAACAGGCGGCGGCACAGGCCGGCAGGATTTCCCGCGCCGCCGCCGGTTTGCAGCAGAGCGCCGGGGACTACCGGGCGGCCGCCTCGTTTCCGATGGCGCTGACCGAACCGCTTTCCGCTATGCAATTATCCGCGGCGCTGGCGCAGGCTAAGACCAATCCGTCCAGCTATGTCACGCACCGTTCCCGCCTGGGTGATCTGAAGGAAGCCCAGGCCATGTTGGCTAAGGGCCTGGCCATTCCGGCGCTGCCCGAGCAGATCAAAGGGGTGTTGGCGGCGCAGAAGGCCTTCGTGGAACTAGCCGCGGCGCAGCGACGCCTGCAGAGAATGCTTAGGGTGGACCGCCGGGTCCAGCCCCAGCTCGCCGCGCTTCAGAGAACTTGCTTTCAGGTCCGTGCGGATGCCAGGCGGATTGGAATTTTGCGGAACCTGCGGCAAAGCTATGCCAGGGCCGGCGTAAAACAATTAGCGTGGGCCCGGCAGGCGGTAATCCAGGAAAAAGCGCAAGTTCAGGCGGCGGGCCAGAGAGTCGCGGCCTTGGCGAAACAACGGGCAGCCTATATCCGCCGGCAGGCGCAGTACAATCGCCGCGGCGTCGCCTTGGAAAACGCCGCCCGCCTGACGAGGGGCGCCAAAGCCCTGGCTATTTATAAACGGGCGATGGCCGCCATGGACCAAACCGCCCGCGTGACCGAGCGTGTCACCCGGCTTGGCGCACGCTGGAAGTTGGCTCGGCAGAACTGGCAGGCGGCCCGACGCCGCCTGCGGGCGGCGAAGCGCCAGGTGCGCCAACTTACCGCGCTGCGCGAGGCGTCGTTACGCCTGGCCCGCGAGGAGGAGTTGCGGATCGCGGGGCTGCAGGCTGCAATGAAGGCCCTGGTTAGCGGACCCCTGACGGTCGGCGGGGTTAGCGTCAACCATTGTTTACACGGGGTGTATGCGGGCGTTGACCGCAGCGCCAAAGAAGGCAAGAAAGCGCTGGCTCTTTGCGCCAGCGCCCGCCAGGACCTGGGAATCGCCGTGCAGCAGCAGGGCCGGACGTACGCGTTGGCCCGGCGTTTCGTGGCCCAGGGGCTTCTGGCTGATGATCCGCTGGCGATGGCCTACTCGAGCCATAACCCCGAATGTTTGCTGCAACTGTACCGCGCCTATACGGGCATTCGCGCCGCCCAGATCGGCCAAATGCTTTTGTGGAATCTCCAGCTCCAGCAGGCTGCGACCGCGGCGGTTCCGTCAGCCTATGCGGCGCTGAAAGAAACGGTGCCGACCACGGCTCCCGCCGGCGACCTGGCCCGCGTGCGCCAAGCGGCCTTGGCTGCGCTGCAGAAAGCCGCGGCGGATCTTAAGCAGGCCCAGGGGCTTTTGGGCACGGGGCATTCCCCCGTGCACTGGCTGACGCCGGCGTTGGGCTATGAGATGGCCGAAACCCAGGCTGCCGTGACCACCGATCCAAGTCAGCGCGCCAGCGCGCTGGCGGCCGCGGCGCAATACGCCGCCACTGCCCGCAAGCTCAATCCATTTCTCTTAATCGGGCTAAATTTCTTCCGCAAGAATGCTGGATAGCTGCTCAGAGACCGCTCCAATTTGATCGGTGGTCAAGTGGGGATTAATGACCGTGACCGCAGTCTGGTCGGCGCGGCGCGTCATTTTCCAGAGTTCCGGCTGGGGCGTGGCGCCGGCGAACACGTCGTGCCATTCCGGGCCGGGGGCTTCCGAAGCTTCGTATTTAAGCAGGCGCTTGCGCATCAGCAGAAGGGCCAGAACGAACCGGAAACGAATATTCTCCAGGTCGCGCCGTTCCGCCAAACGATCAAACAACTCCAGCAGTACCGAATCATCGACGAAAGTTTTCCGTCTTCGGCCCGGATCCGGCACCACGGTTTTCCACCAGGAGAACATTTGGGTCGGCGCTTCGGGTCTTCGGCCCGTGCTCCAGCAAGCGGGACAAAAGTCTAAACGCTGCCAGCCTGCGGCTGGGCGGCTGGCGGGACTATCCTGTGAATTGCTCCGTGTGTTCCCCGCCAGATTTTCACGGGGCCATTCCACCAGCGCCGCCCAGCAAGCGTCGCCCGGCGCCAGTGCGCTCTGGCAAACCGCGCAACGCGGTGAAACCTTGCCGACGCTC
>JAKCCC010000269.1 GCA_021838985.1 Planctomycetota bacterium | reverse complement strand
CGGCGGAGATGTTCCTCCGGATGCAGTCCGGACTGGTCAAAAAGCGCGCGTCGCAACTGGTTTCCGGTCAATGGATTGCGGGAACAACTCTTGGCCAATACTGATTGGATCACGTGCTGACGGCAATAGGGCGTGATAATTTTTCCAGGAGGGAGCCGTCGCTTCCGGGCGCCCCTTGCGCCGGGCAGCGCAGACTTTGCAGTCCGCCGAAAGACGGTGCAGGCCTTCGGAGGCGACTCGCTGTGGCGAGGCGGAAAACCTGCGCTACAACCCTTCCGGAAAAAAGTCACGCGCCGGCAACAGATTCGACGTCGATGGGCTTGACCGCCCCTGGCGCGGCGTGTAAAATAAACAAAGGAAAACGGTTTACATAAAAGTGCCGTGATCGGCGGCGGATGCGGAGGACTGGCCAAGCGATTACGGGACGGGTCGCAAAGGGTTGAGATGCCCGCTTGCAAAGATGGCGAGGGGTTGTTACACTTTACTATGGAAACGCTTTTCCATTATAGTCGTCGGCATGGACGTGTAAGCTGTGGAAGCCGAAAGCTTTTCCAGAAGAAGTTGGAAAACCGGGGTGGGATGGTAGCGGCGAAGTCCATGATCTCCGCAGGGATTTTAAGGGAACATTAAGAATATGTTTTCGCGGGCCGCGCGGCGTCGCGTGAGACAACAATATTCGTTTCGCCCCAACGGATGCGGGTTTACACCGGGTCGCGTGATCCGGGGCCGGCTTTGGCGGGGCGAATGATAAGGAGGTGCCTTATGGTACGGCAGGATTTAGTTACGGGTGACGGCGTTTCCGTGGTGCACTCGCACGAGTTCCGACGCTTGGGCAGCGGCCGGAGGTCCGTAGTGGTCCATACGTACAAGGAGTTGGTCAGGTTCGAAGCTGGAAACCGATGGCAGCGTCCCGCCAGCGGTCAGGACGCACGAGAATCCGGCTTTACCCTGATCGAGCTGTTGGTGGTGATCTCGATCATCGCGATACTTGTTTCCATTCTGCTGCCCGCCTTGGCCAAAGCCCGGGAACTGGCCAACCGGGCGGTGTGCATGGCCAATGTGCGCGGGATCATTCAGGCCATGGTGGTGTACGCGCAAAGTAACAACGGTACGTTCCCGGCTATGGCCAGCAACTGGGTGGGCTCACCGGTATACGCCAGAAACCACCCGGAGAACCCGAACAACAGTCAGTACCCGGCGTACGAGCCGACCGCCCCGGCCGCCGTGGCCCAGTGGTACATGACAACGGGGGGTACTTGGTGGTCGCCCGAGCCGGCAACCGAAGGGTGGATACTGGTCCTGCAAGGCTATACCACGCCGGCCAGTTTCATCTGCCCGTCCGATCCGATAGCCAAGGGTCCATCCGTGGAAACGGTTATCACAACACGTTTTTCCGGGCAGACGAACGGTTATTACACCTCTTTCGGATGGATGTCGCAAAAAGACCTAGTGCCTCATTCCATTTGAATTGCCGGGTATAATCGGCGGAGTTTGATTCGGGCGTCCGCCGTGCGGAATTGCCAATTAACTTTTTTACTGCGATTATTCCGGTCGGCATTCCAGATGGAGATTCTCGCACGTAATGTCGTTTCGTCGGGGATGCGATCGGCCAGGCATTGCGCCTGCATGACGCGGAGTTCGCACTCGGCCATGTTGAGCCAACTTCCATGTTTGGGCGTATGAACCACTTCGATTTTCTGCATGATCCTTCGCGCTTCTTCCGGCTCAAACGCCTCGTACAGACGGCTCATACGGTGGGTGTTCCGGTTGTCCATCACCAGCGTAAGGGTAGGAACCTGCGGGTAAAGCTCATCGACCAGCATTTTCATCTGGCCGGCGAAGTCGAGCTTGGTCCTACGCGGCGTGACCGTCACGTACCGCTGCCCAGCCAGCGGTTCGTTCAACATAAACAAATTCGCCGTACCATTGCGTACGTACTCGTAGTCGCAACGCTCCGGCTGACCGGGGGCGGCGGGGATCGGCGTGGTGATTTCCCCCACCCATTGCTTGCTCTGCTCATCGAAACATACCACGGGATGCTGCGGATCATACGGACGCTTGTAGACCTCCAGCACATTTTCCATGGCGCAGACAAATTCCGCGTTCTGCCGCGAGGGAATGCACCACATCTTCTGTGGCCAAGGCTTTATTTCGTTTTTTTAGAACCCGCATGATGGTCTGTGGCGAACAAGACTCCACTACATTCAATGCCACCACCCGATCGGCCAGCAACTCCAAGGTCCATCGCACACGGCCTTCAGGCTTGGGGCCACAGGCCAAGGCTATGAGCTGGGCCTCCTTCTCACCATCGAACATCGGCTCAATACTGGGCCGGACTTGTTTTTTCCGCTCCAACGCCGCATCCAGGCCTTCCTCCACCAAACGCTCACGCAGCAACTCAACGGTACGTACACTCACGCCAAACGCCTGCGCGGCGGCGGCATCCTTCATCTTGGTGCCACCAGGAGATTCATCCACCGCCAGCAGAATGTGGGCATGGCGAATTCGCTGCGCCGCCGCCCTGCCCACCTGCACCACCTGTTCCAGCCGTTGACGCTCTTCCGAACCCAGCTTCACCACATATTTCTTCACGGCGATCCTCCTTGATCGTATCGCAAATCATCCCCGGACCGCACCAGCAAGTCCTATCCTTCCGACCAGTATCGGCACAGCAACACCGTTACCCGTAGTTTGTGATGGAATGAGGCACTAGGTAAGACCGCGAATAACCCTTCCAGCGGTTACGGTGAGGGTTTAAGTTATTCCATCGCCTTTCCCTGGCCCTACGAAAATTCGGACTTTGGTCAACAGCCCGGCCAGTGGTGGACCACCACCGGCGCCAATACCCAGGTACCGTTGGTCAGTGACATGGCGCCGGTGCCCTACGACGGGTGGTGGGGTCCGTCACTCGCGGACGGCCCAAGCGATGGCGTGTACTACCGCGACACGAAGGTTTTGCCGACGGCTAATACCTACGGGCCGTACATCTACAATTCCGGCAACCATGCCGGCGACGGCCAGAACGTGGGTTTTGGCGATGATCACGTCACCTGGGAAATTTCACCGTATGTGGGCCAGAATGGTGACAACATTTTCACCTACACCGCCGCCACGGGCGTGGTGAACGGGACCACGGATACCAACCAGCAGATTTGGAACCCGGGTACTCCCTACATCCATACGCTGGCTCCTCCGTTCGACACCTGTATGACGCCCGTGCGGGCGGTGAATCCCGCTGGGGCGGCCAAGGGCAGTGCGTGGTGATCCTCGGCGGTTCAGGCTTGCGGAGGACATTTTCTCCCGCCGGGGAGCGGCCCGCGTTCTTAGGGAGTCGACCGTTGAAGAAAATACACGTGGGCGTGGTCGGTTGCGGGTTCACAGGCCAGCAGCATCTGAAAGCCGCCGCCCGGCTGGACTGCGTCGATGTTGTCGCCATCGCGGATATCGATCGGGGAAAAGCAGGGGACGCGGCCGAACAATTTAAGGTTCACAAAGTTTACCCCAACGCGGATGTTCTCCTGCGCGATCCGGAGGTCGAAGCCGTCGTGTTGGCGGTTCCCACAGCCGGGCGCGCGCAACTTGCGGCTGACGCCCTGAATGCCGGGAAGCATGTGTTGCTCGAGAAACCAGCCGCGATGCATGCCGGCGAAATCAGGGCAATGATGGCGGCCAGGGGTGAGTTGGTATGCGCCTGTTGCTCGGCGCGCTACCGTTTGACGGAGGTGGCGCGCGTGGCGACGGAGTTTGTGGCCAGTGGCGCGTTGGGAAAGCTTCGCTTGCTGCGTTGTCGGGCCGCCCACGGAGTAGGCGGCCCACCGAAGAGTGCGCCGCCACGTTGGCGGGTTAGCCGCGTCATCAACGGAGGAGGCATTCTCGTCAATTGGGGGACATACGACCTCGATTTTCTGCTCGGCGTGACCGGGTGGTCATTCGTGCCAAAGGAAGCCCTGGCCCGGATTTGGAAGATTGCGCCGCATCTTTCCTCGCACGTGGCCCCGGATTCGGACGCTGAAAGCCATTTCGCGGCGCTGATCCAGTGCGAAGGGGGCCGGGCCATCACGCTGGAACGCGGGGAGTTTTTGGCGGCGGCGGACGAGGATGCGTGGGAAATAATCGGCTCGCATGGCTCGCTGCAAATCGACATGACGCGCGTGGATGGGAAATGGTCCGTCACGCACTATTGGGCGGCGCCTGAAAAAGGATTGGTTTCCAGAGTCCTGTGGGCCGCCACAGA
>JAKCCC010000268.1 GCA_021838985.1 Planctomycetota bacterium | reverse complement strand
GTGACGTTGGTTCGCAATGGCCGGCATGAGACGATACCGCAGCCACCGGCGCTGAATATGATGGAGCATTTCGCGCAATGCCTGGAAAGCGGCGCCGAGCCGCTGGTGACGGCCCAGGACGGCCTGCACGTGATGGAGGTCATCGACGCGTGCTATGAATCGATCCGAACGGGACGAACGGTGGATATACCGGTACTGGGGGCAGGAAAAAGGTTGCAAGGCACGGGCGAAAGGAGACCTCTGCTGGTTGGGAACGCATGAATAACCGCGGAGAACCACGGCACCAAAGAGCCACGGATTGTGGACGCAAAATGCACGAAGCAACAAAGGCGGGAAGAACTTTCTTGAAAGGACGCGACGTATTGCGGTGCCTCAACACAATTGCTCGTAGAAATCGCGAGGCGACAAAATGCGGACTCCCTGGAAGGTTTCCAGGCTCAAGAGAGCTTGATCACCTGTCACAAGGCAGTCGGCCTTGCCGGCGAGGGCTGTGCCCCAAATGGGCAGATCGTCGGTATCGTGACAGGATTCGGTGGAAATCGCCGCCGGTTGCACGATATGGCATTCGGCACGCAGAAAAGCCGCCACTTGCCGTGCGTGCGCTGCGGATGCGCCGAACTTACCGCTTAGGTGTTCTTCCACCTCGGCCGGGATGGCCTCGGATAGGATTAGCGCATGACGGTCCACACAGATCGCCACAAGGGCGTGGCAAAAACCGTGCGCGCGAAAAGCAGCCAACAGGACGTTGGAGTCAAGCACGACCTTCACGAGACGGTCCGGAAGATGTCGTCGTCGGTAAGCAGCTTTTGGGGTTGCGCCAAGGAAATGGTTTGGCGGCGCAGTTCGTAGAAGCGCTGCACCGTCAGATAACGGCGCAGGGCGTCGCGGGCCAAATCACTGACCGGGCGGTCCTGGTGGCGCGAAAGTCTTTCGAGCTGCCGGCCCCGGCGAAGAATCAAGCGCCCCAAGTTTATTTACGCCCGCGGCTTCGCGGCGCGGGGTGCATGTAAGGGGCGCACGCTATGGAGGGCAGCAACTTAAGGCGGCCTGTTCTGGCCGGGAAAGCAGGAAAAAAATGGCGTGCTGTGGCGAACGAACCACGGATTACACCGACAACACGGATAGCAATAACAGTTTGTTGTAAGCCGTGGTTAAAAATCGTCCTTCATGCCCTACGGAAAGCGGCGGGAAGGCGTGACGAGGAGGTCCATATGAAAATCGGTTTTCTTACGGCCGTACTGAATGATCTGCCGTGGAAGGAGGTTTGCCGGATCGGGCGCGCGGCTGGCTATCAGACGCTGGAACTGGGGATGTGGACCTGGAGCAAGCACGCTTCACCGGCGGAAATTCTTGGCGGACGGGGCCGGGAGATGAAGGCCCTGGCCGCGGAACATGGCCTGATGATCTCGGCGTTGACGTGTCACATCAACCATTTGCAGCCGGATGCGGCCGAACGGGAGGCGCTCAACGCGCACTTCGGGCAGGTGATCCGTTGCGCCGCGGCCTTGGAGGTTCCCGTGGTAACCGCCTTAAGCGCGGTGGCCCTGCCGGACTTGGATGAGGCGGCCAACTGGAAGGCGTTTTCCGGTGTGATGGGCGGACATCTTTCGCGGGCCGCGGATGGCGGCGTCAAGATCGCCATTGAGAACTTTCCGCCCCTGCTGACGCATAATATTCCCACGCTGGAGCGGCTGTTTAACGAGTTGCCACGGGATAACCTCGGCCTGAATTATGATCCTTCGCATTTTTTGTGGCAGCAGGTAGACTATTTGGAAGTGGTACGCCGCTTCGGGAAAAAGATTTTCCATTCGCACGCCAAGGACGCCGAAATACGCCGCCATGTTCTGGCCCGCGAAGGCGTGCGGGGCAAAGATTGGTGGCGGTTCCGCCTTCCCGGTTTCGGCGAGGTGGACTGGAAAGCGTTGCTAAGCGCCTATCGCGAGGTAGGCTATGATTATGTGATGTCGTTTGAACATGAAGATCCGTTATTTAGCGCGGAGGAAGGCGTGCGGCGGATGGGACCGTGGCTGCGGAATTTGGCGGGGCCGACTTTATAGGTTACAGGGGACAGGGGATAGGTTCTAGGTTACAGACAGGATGTTTTTATCAGGGGGATAAGTACTGTGGATACCATCAGCTGCGGACAGGACTATTTTAAGAACGTTACCGGCAAATTCGCCGCCGTCGAAGCGCGGCAGGCCGGCGCCGGTAGTCATCACCCTTCGTCTGATCGCATGACCGCGCACAATTGGCAATCACCAGGCGCTCAAAGTCAGACCGGGCACTTCCTTGAAGTGCTCGTCCCGGCTGGCCAGGGGCAATCGGAGCTGCCGTGCAACCGCCGCAATCCAAATGTCATTATCGGGGATCGGCCGGCCTTTGAGTCTCAGGCGGTCTTTGATCTCGCCATAATTTCGAGCGGTCTGAGCATCACAATTCACGATCGCGACCGAGGCGGTGAATTCATCGATCTTCGCCAGATTGGCGGCGCTGTGGGCGGACTTTCGCGCGCCGTAATGCAGCTCACCCACGACGATACTCGGCACGGCGATCTTGACGTGCCTGAAGTGCTCGCACACCGCGGCCTCGCCGGCGAAAAAGGCGATGACGATGTTGGTGTCGACAACGACCCTACCAGGCATTGGCGTCGACCTTTTCACAGCCGTCCTGAATGGTTTGCGACATCACCGCAAGGTCCGCGGGGTCGATGCATCCCACGAAGCGCAAGACGCCGGCGGCCGACTTGCGTCGGCACACAGCCAAACGCCGCGCAAACGCCAGTACTTGCCGCCGCTGGTGAGCGGCCAAATGGTCAACTTGTTCTATAATTTGTTGTCTGACGGCTCGACTCATGGTAAATGTCAATTTAGCAAGCCCCGCGCCGATGTCAAACTTCCCCGCTCCGCTCCATGGGCAGTGCCTGTTGGCCACGCGGGATAAAATTTGTCTGCGTGTCCTTTATTGGTCTAGTATTCGCGTGCCTCGTGGCCAAAATTGGCGTAATCCGCGCGATCCATGGTCAAAAGGGTAAAGAATGGAGATAACTATGGATACCATCAGTCGTGGACAGGACTATCTTAAGAACGTCACCGGCAAACTGGCCGCTGTGGAAGCGCGGCAGGCCGGCGCGATCGCGCAGGCGGGCGCCATGATCGCCGACGCCTACGCCCAGGACCGTTTGATCCATGTATATGGCGGCGGGGGGCACACGGTGATGATGGTTTGTGAAATGTTTTTCCGGGCCGGGGGATTGGCCAATGTTAATCCGATCTTCGGCCACGATATTTCTCCGCTGTGCCAGGCCCTGAAATATCTGGAAATTGAGCGGAGCACCGGTTACGGCGCCTGCCTGATCCGTTACTACGGGTTGGCGCGGGAGGATCTGCTGATTATTTTCCATAATATTGGCTTTAACCCGACGACGATTGACGCGGCGGCGGAAGCGAAGAAACGTGGCGCCAAGATCATTGCCGTTTCCTCACATTATTGGCGTGACAACCTCCCGGTGGATCATCCCATTCGCCATCCGAGTAAGAAGCATCTTTTTGAATTCGCCGATTTGTGCATCGACGATGAAAACCCTTACGGCGACGCGGATTATAAAGTGCCCGGCTTTGACGTGCCGGTCGCTCCGACGTCGACGATGGTAGACGCTTATATCGCCCACCGGATGGTTATTGAGGCCGTCGCGGAGATGGTTCGTCGCGGCTTGTCCCCGCCGATTTTCCGCAGCGCCAATCTGCCGGAGGGCGATGCATTCAATGCCCAGCTGCTGGCGCGGTATCGCCAGCGTGTCAAAGACTTGTGAGCTTAGCTATGAACGAACCGCATAATGAGTCGAGTGTCGCACCGGCGGCGGCCTATCTGCAACGCGTCGCCGAGCATATTGCCGCGATTCGCACCGCTGTACCTCATCTGACGGATATGGGCGAGCGTATGGCGGAACCGCTGCTGGCGGGCGGTAATATTTTTACTCCCGCCATCGCGGCCTATTTTCCCAATGAATTCTGCAACCGCGCCGGGGGGCTGATGGGGGTGCGTTCGCTTATGGGCGGGCACCCCGACGCCTATACGTCGCGAAACAAGAATAACGTGGCCTGGTTTGCCCTGCCGGATCCGCGTTTCTGGAAGGCGGCGGATGATGCCGTACTGCGGGAACTCCTGTCGTCTGACGCCAGACTGTTTGCCATTGGCAATGCCGATGAACTGCCCGACAACATGCGCCGGCGCATTGCGGG